>NZ_FR878187.1:0-84155 GCF_000434315.1 Eubacterium sp. CAG:156
AAAGACAATAAGGGACGCAATTTACGACTTGGAGAGAGCCAGAGAAAAGACGGAAGATACGTTTACAAATATACCGATATATACGGGAACCCACAGTTTAAGTATGCTTGGAAACTTGTTCCGACAGACAAGACACCTGCAGGGAAACGTGAAGATTTGTCGTTGAGAGAAAAAGAAAAGCAGATTAAGAAAGACCTTGCCGACGGTATCAATACCATAGGCGGGAAAATGACAGTCTGCCAGCTCTACGCAAAGAAGAACAGCCAGAGAAAAAATGTGAAACGCAACACAGAAAAAGGTCGCCAGTACCTTATGAAAATTCTGGAAAACGACCCTCTGGGTGCAAGGAGCATTGATACAGTGAAGCTATTAGACGGTAAGGAATGGGCTATGCGAATGTATGAGAATGGCTTTTCCTACAAGACGATTAGCAATTACAAGCGTTCACTGAAAGCGTCATTCTATATGGCGATTGAGGACGACTGTATCAGAAAAAATCCTTTCAGCTTCAAATTGAGTGACGTTCTGGAAGATAATTCAGAGCCTAAAGTCATTCTCACGCCAGAGCAGGAAGAAAAAATGCTTGCCTTTATGGAACAGGACAAGACGTACAGCAAGTATTATGATGAAGTGGTTATTCTTCTGGAAACGGGGCTTCGTATTTCTGAATTTTGCGGTCTGACAGTCCATATTGATATGGCGAACCGTATCATCAATGTAGACCACCAGCTATTGAAAGACAGCGAAATCGGCTACTACATTGAAACACCTAAGACCAAAAAAGGAGAACGTCAGCTTCCAATGACAGAAAGAGCCTATCAAGCCTTTAAGCGAGTGTTACAGAACAGAGGAAAGGCAGAGCCTATCATCATAGGCGGTTACAGCAATTTCCTGTTCCTAAACCAAAAGGGCTTCCCTAAAGTGGCTGGAAACTATGAGAGTATGTTGCGTGGGCTTGTGAAGAAATACAACAAGACACATAAAGACCAGCTACCCAACATCACACCACACTCATTCAGACATACCTACTGTACGAACATGGCAAACAAAGGAATGAACCCGAACACCCTGCAATATATCATGGGACACGCAAACATCACCATGACATTAGGGTACTACGCACACGGTACTTTGAATTCAGCAAAAGCAGAACTTGAAAGGCTGGCTCTTGCTTCTTAAATCGGTGATTGTACTACTCATTTACTACTTTTGGTTGCATTTTCATGCTGGTAAATGCCAGCTTATGCAGAGTATCTTCCAAAAGGAAAATGCCGATAAAGCCCTAAAATACAGGCTATACCGACATTTACCAGCTTATGAAAAGATAATCAGAAAATTAGTGAGTTTTTTCTCTAAAAAAGTAGTAGATTATGATACAGCACTTTCTTCTGATACAGAAAAATATGCCGAATACTTTAGATATATGTTAGAGTCAGGAATTAACCTTGCACCGTCTCAATTTGAAGCAATGTTTGTATCAGCAACTCATACTCAGAAAGATTTAGAGGCAACAGCAAAAGTAATAGAAAATTTTAAATAAAAGAAAGGGAGATAGATATGAATAAAAATTTAAAGGATTTAGTAATAATAGGAAGTGGACCGGCAGGACTTTCAGCAGCAATATATGCTCAAAGAGCTATGCTAGACCAGATTGTTATAGAGAAAGAAATGTTTAGTGGCGGACAGATAATAAACACTGACAGAATTGATAATTATTTAGGATTGTATGGCGAAAACGGCTATGACCTTGCAGTAAAATTCAGAGAACATGCAGATGCTTTAGAAGTTCCATTTGTAGAAGGAAAAGTTGAATCCATTGAAGATAAGGGTGAATATAAAGAAATTCATTTAGAAGATGGAGCGACAGTTGATGCTAAGGCTGTAATTATAGCTACAGGAGCTAAACACAGATTACTGAATGTAAAGGGTGAAAAAGAATTTACGGGTGCAGGTGTGTCATATTGTGCTACATGTGATGGAGCATTCTTTAAAAATAAGACGGTTGCAGTTGTAGGTGGTGGAGATGTAGCTTTGGAAGATGCATTATATCTTTCTCATATTTGTGAAAAAGTATATTTAGTTCATAGAAGAGATGAACTTCGAGGTGCAAAAATACTTCAGAGCAGAATATTTGAAACAAAAAATATAGAATTTAAACCTAGTTATGAAGTAAGTGAAATCTACGGAGAAGATATTGTAACAGGAGCAAAGTTACTTAATAAGAAGACAGGAGAAGAAGAGGAACTTTCTCTTTCAGCTGTATTCATTGCAGTTGGTATGGAACCACAAAGTGAATTTATAAAAGGACTTGTCGATACTGATAAGACAGGTTATATAATTGCTACTGAAGACTGCCGAACAAGTATGGACAAAGTTTATGCAGTTGGTGATATAAGAACAAAAAGTCTTAGACAGGTGGTAACTGCTGTTGCAGATGGAGCAGTTGCAATTACATCAATAGAGCAGGACACAAAGTAGAACTTACTTATTTTATGCAAAAACAAAATAAGTTAAAGCAAGTCTTTAAGAAATAAAGTAAATCCATAATATAATTAAAAAAACTAATTATATACTTGCGTTTATGATTAATAAATGATAGACTTCGCTTCATCAAACAAGGGCGTTTGGCATTTATTTGCCACACGTCCTTTTTGCGTTATATATGGCAAAGCCAAATGTAGAAAATTTGGCAAATGTATAATCCCTAAGAAGTAAATTCAAAGAGATATACGTGTAGAAGCCATATTTATAACATATACACTAAAGAGATTGAGAAAAATATGTTAAAAGAGCAGGAGGTATTATTGTATGAACTCAGGAGACACAGGTTTTATGTTGATTTGTGCTGCTTTGGTATTTTTTATGACACCGGGGTTAGCATTTTTTTATGGAGGTCTTGTAAGGCGAAAAAATGTAGTTAACACTATGATGGCAATAGTCATGATAATGGGATTGTCAGTTGTTATGTGGGCATTATTGGGGTACTCATTGGCATTTGGTGGAAACCATGGTGGAATAATAGGAGATTTCAGATGGTTTGGTTTAGAAGGAGTAGGCTGGGATATTGGACCTTATTCAGATTCAATTCCTAATTTAGTATTTTGTGCATTTCAGATGATGTTTGCAATTATAACACCGGCACTAATTACAGGATCAGTTGTAGGAAGAATGAAGTTTAAGGCACTCTTTATATTTGTAGCCATTTGGTCAGTAATTGTATATTATCCATTAGCACATATGGTATGGGGTCAGGGAGGACTTTTAGCAGAGTTAGGTTCTGTCGACTTCGCAGGAGGCGACGTTGTACATATAAGTTCAGGAATAACAGCTTTGGTACTCGCTATTATTCTTGGAAAAAGAAAAGGTTATGAAAGAGCAACATACAGAATCCATAACATTCCATTTGTTGTATTAGGAGCTACAATACTTTGGTTTGGATGGTTCGGATTTAATGCGGGAAGTGCATTAAAGGCAGACGGACTTGCTGCACATGCATTTATGACTTCAGCAATTGCATCAGCATCAGCACTTTTATCATGGATGTTTTTAGATGTGATAAATGACAAAAAAACAACATTGGTAGGTGCATCAACAGGTTTGGTTATCGGTTTGGTTGCAATTACCCCGGGAGCAGGATTTGTTCCAATCTGGTCATCATTTATAATAGGTGCACTCGTAAGTCCGATATGCTATTATGGAGTTATTCTTATTAAGAAAAAATTAAAAATAGATGATGCATTAGATGCATTTGGATGTCATGGAATCGGAGGAATCTGGGGCGGAATCGCAACAGGAATATTTGGAAAAAGTTCAATTAACCCGGTAGCAAAATGGGATGGTTTAATTTATGGTGAATGGAGATTATTTATAGCTCAGATAGAAGGAATACTTATTACAATAGCAATAGCCGTTGTAGGAACTTTAATCTGTGTAGCCATAGTTAGAATATTTACTCCATTAAGAGTAACTGATAGAGAAGAAAAAATCGGACTTGATATATCACAGCACGGCGAAAGTGCTTATCCAAGTTTTAACGGTATGGATCAGTAAAAAGCCTTGAATAATAAACTTATTTGTCAAAGTAAAATGATATAAAGATTATAAAGTAAATAGTATCAAATTTAATATTTGTTAATTAAAAATTTTTAGATGAGATTAGGAGATGAAAATTCTATGATAATGAAAATAGATGCAATTGTAAGAGAAGAAAAATTTGAAGATGTAAAAAATGCATTAATGGAAATAGAAGTTAACGGACTTACAGTGTCGCAGGTTATGGGCTGTGGATTACAAAGAGGCTATAAGGAAATAGTCAGAGGTATGGAAGTAGAACCTCAGATGCAGCCAAAGATTAAATTTGAAATAGTTGTTTCTTCAGAAGAATGGGCCGAAAAAACAATAGAAGCAATTAAAAAAGCCGCTTATACAGGAGAATTTGGTGATGGGAAAATTTTCAGTTATCCTGTAGCAAGTGCAACAAAAATCAGAACAGGCGAAACAGGATATGATGCGGTACAGTGTCAGGAATAAAGAAACAGGATTGTAAGAAATAAAAGACTAAAGGTTTAGATTAAATATAAAGCCACAATTATGAAAAATTGTATCGAAGACAAATAAAATATCATAATTGTGGCTTTTATGTATTTATGTATGAGCGTTAATCCACGCAGCTTTTATTTCAGGTGGCATATCATCAGGAGAAAGATTCTTAAGTCTGTCTTCATTTCCGTCGGCTATAGCTGTATCGTAATACCAGCATTTAAAATTAATCATATCAAGAACCTTCTTTAAATGCTCAATTTCAGCTTCAACAGTCTCCTTCTGTTTTGCAAACATTTCCTTACGCTTTCCATAGGTGGCAGGTCCCTGCTGACACCACATCATAAATTCCTTGATGTCTTTAATTTCCATTCCTGTTTTTTTCAAACATTCAATAAGGCGTAATGTTTCAACAGTCCCGTCATCAAATCTTCTTGCACCTGATTCTGAACGGTTAAGGTTAGGAAATAACCCTTCTCTATCATAATAATGCAAAGTAGAGATTGGAAGATTAAACATTTTAGAAACTTCGCCAATATTGTAATAATTTGTATCCATAATTAACCACCATAAAATGATTTCCTGTTAAATTCAATTGAAGGAGAACATTTCATTTTCCTTTCTTCGTATTATAAATTTATATATTTAAGTTGTAATACAATAAAATCATTAATCTGACTTCATTATATTATATTTTTCGTAAATTGGTTCATATAAGTTTATGAAAAAATAAATATTGACCTAAAGTTAGGTTTATGGTTTAGAATACACAATATACGGTTATGAGTTTGTAAACGCTGTATTAAAAAATATTAATGGAGGACTTTGAAATGTATTTAGAAAAGATTAACGGACCGGAAGATGTTAAGAAATTAACAGTTAAGGAGATGACCTCATTAGCAGAGGAAATGAGAACTGCATTATTAAAGAGAGCCAGCATTCATGGTGGTCATTTTGGACCTAATTTTGGAATGGTAGAAGCAACAATTGCTCTTCATTATGTATTTGACTCACCAAAAGATAAAATAGTTTATGATGTTTCACATCAGACATACCCACATAAAATGCTTACAGGAAGAAAGGATGCATATCTTTATGAAGAACATTATGATGATGTTTCAGGATACAGTAATCCTCATGAAAGCGAGCATGATCATTTCATCATAGGACATACATCAACATCAGTAAGTCTTGCCTGTGGTTTGGCAAAAGCAAGAGATTTAAATGGTGAAAAAGGAAATGTTATTGCTGTAATAGGAGATGGCTCATTAAGTGGTGGTGAAGCATTAGAAGGATTTGATTATGCTGTAGAATTAGAAGGAAATCTTATAATTGTTGTAAATGACAATGATATGTCAATTGCAGAAAACCATGGTGGTTTGTATGGCAATTTAAAACTTCTTCGTGAAACAAATGGACAGGCAGAATGCAATTTATTTAAGGCAATGGGACTTGATTATGTTTATGTAAATGAAGGAAATGATGTAGCAAGCCTTATCGATGCATTTAATAAAGTAAAAGACAGTAGTAAGCCGGTAGTTGTTCATATTAATACATTAAAAGGAAAAGGATATGCACCTGCTGAACAGCATAAAGAACAGTGGCATTACAGTGGACCGTTTGACATAAAGACAGGAAAATCATTGTATGCTGAAGGTGGAGAAGATTATTCAAGTGTAACTTGTGATTATTTGTTAAAGAAAATGAAAGAAGACAAATCAGTAGTTGCAATTACTTCTGCAACACCAACTGTTATGGGATTTACAGAGGACAAGCGAAAAGAAGCAGGAAAACAATTTGTTGATGTAGGAATTGCAGAGGAGACAGCAGTTGCAATGGCAGCAGGAATTGCTTCAAATGGTGGAAAGCCGGTATATGGTGTATATAGCACATTTGTACAAAGAACATATGACCAGTTATCACAGGATTTGTGTATTAATAATGCACCTGCAACAATAGTTACATTCTGGGGAAGTGTATTTGGAATGAATGACGTAACACATTTAGGATTATATGATATTCCAATGATGGCAAATATTCCTAACCTTGTTTACATGGCACCTACGACAAAAGAAGAATATATTGCAATGCTTGATTGGAGTATAGAGCAGAATGAACATCCTGTAGCAATAAGATTGCCGGGTGGAGAAATGATATCTGACGGTAAAGAAGTAACAAAAGATTTCTCTAAATTAAATAAATATGAAGTAACTGAAAAAGGAAGCAGGGTTGCAGTTATTGCTTTAGGAACATTCTATCAGTTAGGAAAAGAAGTTGTAGATGATTTATCTGATAAATTAGATACGCAGGCAACTTTAATTAATCCATATTATATAACAGGAATCGATAGTGAATTACTTGAAGAGTTAAAGAAAGAGCATGATGTTGTAATCACAATAGAGGATGGAATTTTAGACGGAGGATTCGGTGAAAAAATTTCAAGATTCTATGGACCAACAGATATGAAAGTAATAAATTTTGGATTGAAAAAAGAATTCTTAGACAGATATGATGTAAATGAAGTTCTTAAAGAAAATCATTTGACAAAAGAACAGATTGTTGAAGATGTGATGGCGTTAATGAAATAAAATAAATGCCGGGAAAAAACTAAAAATATTTTTATAAATCAGCTTGGAAAATTAGAAATTCCTATTTTATAGCTTGAAAATATAAAAAATAGTTTTATTTGGGTTGACATATAAAATAAAAATTTATAAAATAAAGACATATATTACAAATGACGAGGGTAAACTATTTGAAAAAATAGGGCACAAAGCTATGAGCCTAAAGCAACATTTGCAATGGTCGTCTGGCTGCAATTCTTTTTAAGGAGTTGCAGTTTTTTTTATACGTAAATACGTGTATAAAAGGCTGCGATAAAATTGGAAGGAGGATGCAATGAAAAGAGTAAAGAAAATGGTAGCTATGGCTACAGTCATGACGATGGTATTTAATGTGGTAATGCCAATAGGGGTTTTGGCAAAAGAAAACACAAATGAATATGGGGTACTTGCAAAAAACGGAGCAAATTTTTCAGGAAGCGGACAGATAATTGGAGATATTGTAATTAACAATGGTACTTTTAAGTATTCAAACAGTGCAACAAAGCATGTTACAGGAACTGCACATGTAGCACCGGAGGTTAAAGTAGATGAACCCGCACAGGGATATATTCCAATTGAAGTTAGTGAAATGGGCAAGGAATTATATTCAGGATTATTCAATACAAATAATTATCCTGATGAAAATTCAGAATATTTTAAAAAATCTACTTCAGAATACAAAGACGGTACACAGAGTGTTTACATTGGATGGCAGACAAACAGATTTGATTTAACTGATAATGCATATTTAGATACTGTATCATTTTACAATGGACAGACATTTGAAATTCATGCAGATAAAAATCAGACAACAGTTGTCAGAGTTAAACATTTAAACGTTGGTGGTGAAGTTAAAGTAAGCGGTGACGGATACGTAGTTTTATATGTAGATGAATTATCAGGTGGAAATCCGGGTTCATTTAATGCAGGCGGAGACAGTAGCAAGCTTACAGTTGTATTTACAGGAAAAAATGCAGGATACAATAATTTTAAAGAAGTAAATGCCAACACAATTGCAATGAATGCTACAAAGTATACACAGGTAAATGGAATATTTGCAGGAAATGTATATACAAGTGGAAATCTTGAATTTAGTGGCGATAGTTCTATAACAGGTAAGATTTATGCACCTGACTCAAAAACAGTATTAACAGGAAGTACAAAGATTTACGGACAGTTAATAACAGATACATTAAATATTTCAGGTGGAGCAGTTGTTTCATATAAAGCTACTAATGGATTACCTTCAGAGGTTGAAAAGGTAGTAGGAAATCTTGATACAGAAAATGGAAAGACAGAAGACGGAAAAGAAGAAACAACTAAAAAAGAAGAAGTGACTAAACCGGAAGAAACAACAAAACCTTCAGAAACAACAAAACCTTCAGATACAACAAAGCCTGATTCAGGAAATGATAATAAAGGTGATGATTCAGATAAAGAATCAGTAGAAGTATCTGTAATAGTACCTTTAAAAATGTCAATCAGATTACAGGATGGAACTGTATTGAACAATAAGAGCAGTTTCAAAATGGAACTTGATAAAGAAGTTAAATTCCAGATGTGTTCAAATAACTGGGACAACGATACATATGATGACAATGGAAATGGTATTGCAGGAACAGTTGTGTATACAGCAGTTGTAAGTTCTACAGCAAAGAAGAACACTTATGATGCAGCAAGCCGTACATTTACAATTGCGAAAGGTGATAAAGTATTAAGAACAGATACAAACAATTGCTTTATGGCATATAGATTTTATTTTAAGAAGGGTAATTATAATAAACAGACAGGAATTAATAGTGTAGTAAACACACCGTTAGAAAGTTTATCAGTTAACCTTCCATTAGGTTCAACAATTACATGTGATGCTTATAAGGCATATAGCCAGATTGATAGCGCTGATGTATTTATTGAAACAGCAGATGATAAAACAATCTGTTATAAGGATTATTATTGGGAATATTAATAATTAGTACCAATAAGTATAGAGATAAGTTAATAAATAGTGAAATTTTACATAAAAATGTTAATAAATTCACTGCCACAGATTAAAAATGATTATATTTTTAATTTGTGTGAAAATACAGTAATAACGCCGCAGAAATTTGATTTTTGCGGCGTTAAAGGGATATAGAAGTGAAAAAAAAGAAAGAATTAATATTAGGAGTTTCTTTAATAGTTATCATAATTGCAATGGCAATAGTGCTGGTGATAATAAATAAAGATGATAAAAAAGAATTTGAAGATGTGCAGGTGACAACTACGGTAGAGGAATCTACTAAGGCAAATGATAGCAGCAATACTTTTATGGAAGAAACAATAATAAAATGCTGTTATGAATTAAGATATATATTTGCTATAAATGAATTTGATGACATAAGTACGGTATCCGTAAACAAATTAGCACAATATGGTTTGTGTCATTTATACTATAATAGCTTATTAGATGTACCTGCAAGTGATGAACTTGAGTATAGAGATGCATCAAAAAAAGATATTGAAGCGGTGCTTAAAAGCCAGTTTAATGTTGAGGGCCTTAATTTGGAAGAAAGCGATATTTACAATAAGGCAGAGCAGAAATTTGAGATGTGGGTTCCAAATTATTCACAGCAGATTACATATGATTATACTGTGACGGATAATGGAGACAATCTTACAATAAATGTGGTATACTATGAAGATGAGGTACGCTCAAAAGTTAAGAGTGAAGCAACTATTAATGTAGCTAAAGAAGGGGATTTATATTATATAAAAAGTTTGCATTAGTTAGTGAGATGTTAAAATGAATAAGGATATTGATTTATTGATTAAAAAGATTGAAGAAGAATCTAAACTAATAAAAGGCGATGCTTCAAAAAATGAAATGCAGGAAATCCTTAAAGAAAAATTGGTTATAGAGCGTGAAAGAGATAATCTTCTGTTAGAAAATAAACAATTAAAGGATAAGATTGAATCTTATGAACGAGACATTGTGGCTTTACAACAAAGTCTTAAAGGAATCCTTGATATTCTTAAGGGAGAGGATAAAATTGTGCATGAAACGGTAAAACATATAGATTCTACGGTAATAGAAACTAATAGCGAAGCACAAAAGGCACGTAGAAACGGATTAAGAGAAATACTAAAAGAAAATACTCAGGGATTTTAATACAGAAAGGACGTCTCTATGAATATTTTTAAGAAGTCTAAAGAACAGGTTGAAGAAAATAAGTCAGAAGATTTAAAAATAGAGAATCAGGAAAATAAAAGAGAAACAACCTCTGAAAAAAAGGGGGTTGTTTCTTTGCAGTTTTCGGAAGAAATGTCAGACAAAAGAATACATGCTATAATTACTGTTGCAGGAGTGGCAATAGCATTGTTTTTAATAACATTAATGATGCATACCATAGTCAGCAAAGTAGTGTATCCTAACTTTAGTATGGCAAATGAAATAAATGAAGTCCAGTTTCTATGGGGAACATCAAATAATGATTTGGATAGAGAAGACGCTGTATGGAAACAGGCAACAGATGAAAATAAAATACAAAAGATTGGGAAAGGTCAGGATTATGTATGCATTAAAGTAGACATACCTGCACAGAGCAATCAGGAATATTATACTTATTATACAAATTATGCACCGTCTAAAGTTCTTGTTGATGGCAAGAAGATTTATGACAATGGATATGATAAAGAAAATGTAGTTGGGAACCGTTGTAACAAAGTGGAACTGGAATCTTCTACAGTTTCAAGAATAATGGAAATTTATATTTATTCTCCAATAGGTTTTCAATTTAGATTAGTAAAAAGTACAAATGGTACAGAATTACTTTCAAATGCAAGTGGACTTGGAATTGCATTTACATTTGGAATATTAATGTTGGCAATTATATTTGTAATTATGACAATTGCCATTTCAATAAAAGATAAAAATATAATAAAAGTATTACTTCTAAGCCTGACATTATTTATGGGAGCATTATATCTTATGCTCTATCAGTTAAGTTTAGGTAGCACTCTTATATCTGAAAGTGTGTTCTTTAGTTTGCAATTGATATTAACAATATATTTTGCAACATCTGTGTTAGTATGCAGTCTTTGTAGCATTAATTATAAATTTAAACTATGGCAGAACATATTTATCATAGGAGTATTTGTAATCAGCTTAGGGCTTTTGCTTATAGAAAACAGAACAGTACTCCTTATTGCGGCAGTTATTTTTTCGATGGCAATATGTGTACTAATAGGTTTGTTTATAATTGAGGTAGCAAATTTAATCGAAAATAAAACTCCATATATGAGTCTGGTAGGAATTGCATTTGTTTATATTTCTTTAGTAAATATCTATAATTTAATTTCACTTACTGCAGGTTCAAATGGGTTAAGCCGAACTGTAGTAGTAACAGGTATTGCCATATATGAAATAGCAATGTACATTGTTTTATTTAAACAATCAGTAAATCACACAATACTTATTAAAGAGCGAGCCAATCAACAACTTGAAAGTGCTGTAAGTATACAGAGAATGGCAACAATTTTATCAGATGTTGCTGATGCCCTTACAGATAAACAGTTTGCAAGCTATACATGTCAGATTTTTACGGATGTGATAAAGAGAAATGAATTAGCAGCATCAAATGTTGTTACAGATGATGAAACAAATGAAAAAATAGTTATTCCTTCCTGTGCAGCAGTCCGTCGTGAAGATGGAACTTTTGAAGAAGTATTTAATCAGGGTGGAATAGAGGGGTGTGATTATGAAAAAATAATGTCAATGTATGATGGAACAGAAAAATCGAAAGTAAAGTTTGCACAGACATACATGGACTTAATATTTGTAAGAATTGATCAGGTTCAGATTATTTTTCATATAGAAAATTATAAAGATGGATTATCAGAAACATTCCAAAGTACGGCAATGATGATACATCACATAATGGAAATTGCTTTTTCAAATTACAATTTAAAAAGCAGAATAAAAACTGTACAGGAAGATGCCATTATATCATTAGCTGAAATGGTAGAATTCAGAGGAAAGCAAAATAAAGTACATTTATATTCTGTAAGTGCAGTAACAAAAGTTATTTGTAAAGCATTAGGATTGTCAGAAGAAGAAACACGTATTATTTCTATGGCGGCTATCGCTCACGATATTGGAAAGATAGCAATTCCAAATGATATATTAAATGGAGATAAACCATTGACTGATAAAGAGTATGAAATAATGAAAAAACATGTTGTATATGGATATAACATTTTGTCAAAAAACAGTGGTGACTTTATGGAAGCCGCAGCAGTAATAGCATATCAACATCATGAAAATTATGATGGAACAGGATATTTAGGGCTTTCAGGCGAAAATATTCATTTGTATGCAAGAATTGTAAAAGTGGCAGATGTATTTGATGCGTTAATGGAAAAAAGAACTTATAAAAAAGCATGGCCACCGCAAAAGGTTAGAGAATATATATTAGAAAAATCGGGAATTGAATTTGACCCGGCAATAGTTAAAGTATTTGATAAAGTATTTGATGAAGCAGTTGAAGTATCAAAGACTGCAAGACAAAAGTATAGATAGAAGATAAAGTGTATGAAAAAACATACGAAAACCGTATAAAATTTATATGGGAATAATGCAGATCTAAATTACCAAAGATAATGATAACATAGCTTTAAATCTACAGGTATAAGCAGTATGGTTTTGAATTGAAAGGGATAAAATGAAAAAGACAAAAGGTAAGAAAAAGTTATTACTTATAATACCATTAATAATTTTGTTGGTTTTGGCTATTTCTTTTATAGGATGGATTGTAAAGCCGGCTAAGAAAATGAACATAGCTGTTTTGGATACTACTGTTCCTGCGACAGATGGACAGGGAGTAAATCAGACTGACAGGTATTATAGAAAACATAGTGGATTTTTCTGGCTTTTAAATCAACAAAAATATGTTAAATCAAATGGAAAAAAATATAACTATAAAAAGGATTATTTTGGACCACAGATAAATGAAAATGGGGAATACACAGGAGAAAATCAGCTAGCTGACTTTGATAAAGTGCCGGATTTTCTATATTTGGCTGATGTTTATGGTTCTGAATTATATGACAATAAATATTCAGGGCTTTCATCGAAGGATATGAACATAGTTTCCCTTACTTATAGTACAGGCGGAACGGTTGTAGCTGAAACCGAACTTTTAGGCTCAACAACAGACGAAACCGTATGCAATGAAATCAAATCAATGTTTGGATTTACAACAACATCATGGAGCGGAAGATATGTTGTTGATTTAAATGATTTTTCAGATGTGCCTAAATGGGCACCGTCTACATATGAAAATCAGTATGGTGTGAAATGGCAGTTCTCAGGTCCGGGGCTTATACTTGCATCATCAGAAGGCGAAATAATTGTTTTAGAAGAAAAGACAGATTTTAAAAGCAAAAATTTAGTAAGCATAAGTATAAGTGATGAATTTAAAAAAGAATTTTCAGGCTCTAAAAAAAGCAATTTTTACAATTGGTTTGAGTTAGTTGAAGCAGAAAATGGAACGGATACTATTGCAAATTTTAAAATTAATGTAAATGCAACAGGAATGGAAAAGATAAAGGAAATTTCATCTACAAATAAATTTGCGGCAATAATAAGAAAAAGAAGTAATAACAGCGGTGACACTTACTATTTTGCAGGAGATTTTAATGACTGTACAAGTGATAGCAGAATATATAGATTTCTAGCAGCAGACAAATTTTTCAAAGCTTTATCATTTGATAAAGAAGGAGACCTTAACCAATTTTATTGGAAATTTTACAATCCATTAATGAAGAAAATTTTGAAAGATACTTATAAGGGATTAGATGAGAAAAATGAAAAACAGTCTGAAAATGAAAAACAACTTGCAGTCCGTGTAAATGAAAACAAATTTCAGATTAAGAAAAATGATGATTATGAAAACCTTAATTTAAAAGCGGTAAATGTAAATCTTGATGAACCGGGAAGTGCTAATGCAACAAGAAATTACGGATATTACAAAGAACTGTTAGAGCAGGCAGTGGAAATGGGAGTAAATACCGTTAGAGTATATGAACTTGCACCACCTGAATTTTACAGGGCTTTATTTGAAATTAACCAGAACAGCGATGATAAATTATATCTTATTCAGACTATAAAAGGTATGGTAGCAGATACACAGGAAGAATGGCAAAAAACAATCGACACAATTATGAGTTCAATTCACGGAAATGGTGAAACCAAGAATGATTCAACTGATGAAGGGCAGGAAGATATTTTAAAATATCGACATGATGTGTCAGAGTATCTTTTGTCATATGTTTTAGATATATCGCCATCAGGTGAAGAATTGCAGACATTAAGCAATCAGGGTGAAACATACGATGGAAATTATGTTTCATCAATGGAAGGAATAGGAAGTTTATATGCAAAACGTCTGGACTATATTTATAAAAAATGTAGTGAAAACTATGGCGGATTAGTTCCGGTCGGAATGCATGTAAATGTTGAAAATCTTGAAAGTGCGTTTTGGAATGAAGACAATTACAATGGAGTTGTCAAATTAAGCAGTTTACAGTTAAATCAGGATGTACAGCAGTATTATTATGTTTCAACCAAGTTAAATGTGACAGATAATATTTTAAATAATAACCTTAATAAATTTGTTGGATTTACTGATTCTCAGGGTAATTTTAATTATGGAAGCTACGTTGAATACGTGAAAGAAAAAGTTTCACCATATGGACTTATGATAGACGGATTTGGAATTTCTACAAATGCAAATATATATGCGACAAATGGCATTTATTCAGGATTGGATGAAACGCAGCAGGGAGAAATAGTTGTCAGAATGTTGGATGCAATTCTTACTAATGGATGCATGGGAGGAATAATTTCTGATTTAAATGATTCATGGTCAGCAGTTTCAGATGAAGCAAAGGCATCAATTGTACCGTTGACAAATAACCCACTTTGGCATGATTTGGGAGATCCTGCACAGACAACAGGAATTCTTGCAGTGAAAGCAGAAGAAAAAGAAGATGTCGGTCTTGAGTTAAAAGACTTCGAAGTAATGAGAAAAATGCAGTTAAGCGTAAATCCTGAATATTTATATGTGACGGTTGCGTTAGAAAAAGAAATAGATTATACAGCAAATGAACTTATTGTAGGATTAGATACTTACGAAAGAAACAACGGAGAATATTTTTATAATAAAGGATATTTTGCAAATAGTTTATCAGGAATGGAATATATAATAAAAATTACCAGTGCGAAAGATGCAGCATTATATGTATGCTCATCATATGCAAGAGGTCAGGAGACAGTATCTTCTACAGAAAGTTATGATGGCAATTGGACAAAGGTAATGGACTTGACATATGGCAACTTCTCAACAAGTACATCACAATTTTTTATAGGAAGTACAAATGTTAGAATTAGAATTCCATGGACAGCATTAAATGTAACTGATCCGTCACAAAGAGTTGTAATTGAACAGAAAACACCGTTTGATGGAATTCAATATAAGACAACAATCACAAATGGATTTATTCCGTCATTATTTGTTGGTAATAGAGAAAGTGGAGATACAGAATATATTTTCCCACTTTCAAAGGATGCAGTTGGATATAAGACTTATAAGTATGAAACTTGGAAAGAGGTGGATTATACGGTTGAGCGAAAAGGTTCGTTTGGAACAATCCAAGCTTATCTCAAAAGCTATAATTAACCTTTTCGCTACTTGCCGTTGTATATGACATAATTAAAATAAAGGTCGCTTTCGTTGCTTGTAGCTATATACGACATAATTAAAATAAAGACCGCTTTCGCTGCTTGTCGCTCGTAGCGGTACTGAAACTCCATCACATAGTTTGACTATTAAGCCAAACTATGCGCTGTCGTTTCGTACCGACGGCGCCAAATGCCCTTTATTTTAATTATGTCTATACCAGCGTCAAGCGGAATAAGGTTTTATAGAATTTTGTTGGGTCGCTTTCGCTGCTTGTCGCTATATACGACATAATTAAAATAAAGATTGCTTTCGCTGCTTGTAGCTATATACGACATAATTAAAATAAAGATTGCTTTCGCTGCTTGTAGCTATATACGACATAATTAAAATAAAGATTGCTTTCGCTGCTTGTAGCTATATACGACATAATTAAAATAAAGATTGCTTTCGCTGCTTGTAGCTATATACGACATAATTAAAATAAAGACCGCTTTCGCTGCTTGTCGCTCGTAGCGGTACTGAAACTCCATCACATAGTTTGACTATTAAGCCAAACTATGCGCTGTCGTTTCGTACCGACGGCGCCAAATGCCCTTTATTTTAATTATGTCTATACCAGCGTCAAGCGGAATAAGGTTTTATAGAATTTTGTTGGGTAGATAGCGTCAAGCGGAATAAGGTTTTATAGAATTTTGTTGGGTAGATAGCGTCAAGTGGAATAAGGTTTATAGAATTTTGTTGGATAGATAGCGTCAAGCAAAATAGAGCTTTATAGGATTGTGTTATGAGTATAAGCATGGATGATGTAGTTTAATAAAACCAGGCTATGGTTAAAAGCAGGTAGGATACGCATTCATAGAACTGCGTAGAAAATTAGAGAAAACTGTAAAGCTTACAACTCAGGCGATTAATCGCTAGGGACATCTGTCCGGTTTATTGTTAGACAATTCACCGTTAGAGGAATCTGTTTAACTTATCACTCAGACACTTTACAGCTTGTGAAACCTGTTTAGCTTATAGTTAGACACTTCACTGCTAGATGAACCTGTTTAGTTTATCACTCAGACACTTCGTAGTTTGTGAAACCTGTTTAGTTTATCGATAGGGCATTTGTCCCCGTCGGTTCAAAACGACAGCGCATAGTTTTGCAAAAACTATGCGTTGGAGTTTCAGAACCGTTACGAGGGACAAGCAGCGAAAGCGTCCTAGAGATAAACTAAACAGGGCCCCACAAGCAGCGAAAGCGTCCTAGAGATAAACTAAACAGGACTCCACAAGTGAAAGCGTAGTGTAGGGCATTAAGAAAAAAGGAGGTGTGGATATGCGCTTTGAACTATTCTTAGTAATGATATTTTTCTTAAGCATATTACTAATATGCGCAGAACTTCTGTGGCTGTATTTACTTGCAGACAATCAAGAAGAAAGCAAAGCAAAATTAAATAAAAAAGAAGCAAGATGCAGAAGAATTCTCGAGGCGATAATATGTGCACCAACTCAATCCGCTTGGGAATGCGAAATAAATGAATTAGTAAATCTTGTAGATAAAGATGATAGCTATATGGAGATACTTACAGACGTTTTTATGGAAAGTCTTGAAAAGTATGAAGAAATGAGCGAAAAAGACAAAAAAATAATCGGGAAAATAATAGAAAAAGTAAACCCTATAACTTACTACGAAAATATGATTAAAGAAAATGATGTAGTAAAAAAATGTTATGCATGCCAAAGATTAGCAGCTTTAGGGGCAGCAAATGACATAGAGGGAATAAGAGAATTGCTTAAGAGTCGAAACAGACAGTTAAGATATGCAGCAGGTAATTCACTTGCAGCATTAGGAGATAAAGAGGGAGTTGAAGAATTTATATTAGGTTTTCAGGATGATTATAAATATTCATACAGAGTAATTAATGAAGTTATTGACAGATATACAGGTGATTTGTATGAAATATCAAAGGATTTGATTGAAAAGGGAGATTCGTATTTAAAAGCAACAGTTATAAAAAGTATAGGAAAATATAAGATTAAAGAATTGGTGCCATATGTACTTGAGTGTACAAATGACACTGATATAAATATAAAAATTGCGGCGACGAAAGCAATGTGCTTTTGCGCTGAAAAAGAACATATTTTAACTTTAATAAGATTGTCAAAAGACCAAAACTGGGTAGTTAGGGAATTTGCCGTAAAGGCATTAGGCAATCTTAATACTGATGAGGCTATAGAAGCAGTTAAACAGGCAACTCAGGATGAACAATGGTGGGTTCGACAGACAGCTGCTGAGTCTTTAATTAAAATGGATTATTCTCTTGAACACATTGAAAGTGTAATAAAGGGATACGACAGATACGCAAGTGAAGCAGTGAAATATTCACTGTATAAGGTACTTAACATGGAGGAAAAGAATTGAACATAATAAGAAATTTTATTTTGTTTTTTAACTATTTCTGTATGGGGTATACAATTCTTCTTTCCTGTATTTATATTTTACAGATAATTATTTCATTTATAAAAATCAGGGAAGATGTAAAGATAGGTAAATCATCAGACTTTATGGAATATAAAGATTCCGAGAATCTGCTTCCGATATCTCTAATTATTCCGGCATATAATGAAGAAGATAACATTGTACAAAATGTAAAATCTCTGATGAAACTTAATTATCCTGAATTTGAACTAATAGTCGTAAATGACGGCTCAAAGGATAAAACCCATGATAAAATGATTGAAGCTTTTAAACTTTACCCAATAGAAAGTGCGCATATGAGACCGCTTGAAACAGCAAAGGTCAGAAATGTTTATTACAATGTGGAATATCCAAATCTGATTTACGTTGATAAGGAAAATGGTGGAAAATCAGATGCCTTAAATGCAGGTATAAATGCGTCATCATATCCGCTATTTGCCTGTCTTGATGCAGATTCAAGATTAGAGAGAGATTCTTTGTTAAGGCTTGGAAATGAATTTATTAAGGATACTACAACAGTAGTAGCCGGAGGACTTGTAAGAATTGCAAATGGTGGTGTAATCAAAGATGGAATATTTGAATCTTACAATTTGCCTGAAAAAGCAATAGAAAGATTTCAGACTGTAGAATATTTCAGATCATTTTTAGCAGGAAGAACAAGCTGGGGAGTGACAAATTCAATGCTTATTGTTTCAGGGGCATTTGGTGTGTTCAAAAAACAGGTTGTAATAGATGTGGGTGGATATAAGACAGATACAATTGGTGAAGATATGGAGATTGTAGTCAGAATTCACGAATATATGCTAAGAAACAAGATTAAATATAAAGTCAAATTTGTGGAACAGGCAATTTGCTGGACACAGGGACCGATGAGCTTAAATGACGTAAGAACGCAGAGAAGACGTTGGCAGGTTGGTCTTATGGATACATTACTTCATTACAAGAAATTAATTTTTAATCCTAAATATAAATGGATAGGAATGATGGCAGTGCCATATAATTGGCTTTTTGAATTGTTAGGTGCTGTGGTAGAAGTTTTTGGATATTTTATTATTCCATTTTCACTTATCATGGGAGAACTTAACATATTCTTCTTTGTAATGTATTTTCTCATGGCATCAATGCTTGGAATTATGATTTCTTTTGGCGGACTTATATTGGAACAGTACACAAAAAGAGGCGTAATGTCAGCAAAACAATGCGTACAGCTTGCACTTTATGGTATTTTGGAAAATTTCGGATACCGTCAGGCTATTACAATTTTCAGAGTAGAAGGAATGATTAAATATAAAAAGCTTAAAAACAGATGGGGTTCAATAAAGCGTAAAACAGTAGGGGATTAATGGAAAGGATGGCATATGAAAAAAGTAATAATTTCCGTTATTTCAACATTGCTTGTACTGGCTTTTATGGTGCAAATGGGCTGGCTACAGGTGATAGGAATTAACAGATTTTCATTTGAAAAAAGTGACAATACACAGAATAAATTAGATTTTGAATGTGCAAGTGAAAATAATATAAACTATAGCTTTAGAACACAGGGAGATTATTTTTATCATTACGAAGATAATGAATGGAAAAAGATATTTATTACAGGAGTAAATATAGGTGCTACTGAACCGGGACTTTTCCCGGGAGACTTGACAATATCATATGACACGTATTTAAGATGGTTTAAATATATAAAAGAGATGAATGCAAATGTAATACGTGTTTATACAGCACTTAGTCCTGATTTTTACAGAGCATTATATGATTACAATATTGATAATGATGATCCGTTATATCTGATTCAGGGTGTGTGGATGGACGAAGAAGATATTGAAACATATGGTGATGTTTATGCGGAAAATGAAAAAATAAAAACAGAATTTACAAAAGATGCGTTAAATATGGTGGATATAATTCATGGAAATATCACTTTGCCTGAACGTTCAGGATATGCTTCGGGCACATATACTGCTGATGTTTCAAGATGGCTTGCAGGATGGCTTATTGGTATAGAATGGGACCCTAAATTAGTCGAAAATACAAATGTTTCAAATCCGGATAACATAAACTATGACGGAGATTATTTGTACACACAGGGAGCCTCAACATTTGAAGCATTTCTTTGTGAGGTTGGAGATAAAGTAATTGAAAGAGAAACAAAAGAGTATAAATGGCAGGCACCTGTAGCTTTTTCAAACTGGGTTACAACTGACCCTCTTACTCATGAAGATGAGCCACATCCGGATGAAGATTCAGTAACAGTAAATTTTGAAAATGTAAAATATAAGAACACATTTTTATCTAAAATGTATCTTTCATATCATATTTATCCATATTATCCGGATTCTTTGAATTATCAGAGAGATTATTTGGCATACCGCGATGACAGTGGAAAAGTAAATACTTATGAAGCTTATTTAAAAGATTTAAAATCTGTACATTCGATGCCTATTTTAGTTGCTGAATTTGGTGTGCCTACTTCAAGAGGCATGGGGCATGAAAGTGTTATGGGATATAATCAGGGACAAATAGATGAAACAAAACAGGGTGATATTTTAATAGATTTATTTGACTCTATTTACAAATGTAATTATGCCGGAGGTCTGGTGTTTACATGGCAGGATGAATGGTTTAAAAGAACTTGGAATAATGTTAATTTTGACATTGCAGATGAAAGACCTTTCTGGTCAAATCCTCAGACAACAGAACAGTGCTTTGGTTTAATGACATTTGACCCGGGAACAGATAACTGCATAAGTTATGTTGATGGTGATGTATCAGAATGGGGTAATGATACTCCTATAGTTGAAAACAGCTTAGGGAAATTGTATATGAAGAGTGATGAAAAGTATGTATATTTTATGGTGGATACATCGGATTACAAGTTCAATTCAGATACATTATATATACCGATAGATATAAAAAATAATCAGGGAAATGATAGTTATGCTGATGCAGGTATTACATTTGATAAGCAGGCTGATTTCGTGATTTCAATTAATGGGAAAGATAACAGCAGAATTGTTTGTGATCAGTATTATGATGCATTCACATATCAGTATGGAGTGCAATATGGAATGATTGATGTTACTGATGATTTGCAACAGAAAAATACAGGAAAATTTATTCCGATGAATATGTGTTATGGATATGAATTAGAAATTCCAACAACGAAAGAAAAAGTAGGATTTAAATCATTTGAAACAGGAAAGCTTACCTATGGCAATGCAAATCCTACATCAGATGATTACCAGTCGTTAGCAGATTTTATTTATAAAGATGGAAAATTAGAGATAAAAATTCCGTGGCAGTTATTAAATGTCATGGACCCTTCATCAAAGAAAATAATGGATGATTTTTATACGGCACAAAGTATTACACCAACAGATTTGAATGGCATAACAGTAGGACTTGGAAAATCAGGCAACATAGAATTGACAGGAACTTATGATTATCAGTCATGGACAACACCAACTTTCCACGAACGATTAAAACCGGCATACTATGTGCTTCAGAAAAAATTGAAAAAATATAATGACTAGGTGTTAAGTATATAAGTAAGAAAGGAAATATAATTAAAGTTATATTGATTATATGGTATTTGAATGAAAAAAATAGTATCAATAATGTTGATATTTGCAATGATGACAGTTACGGTTTCCTGCTCAAAAAATGATAATAAAAGTGAGAAAAATATAGTCCCTGATAAAGAAACAGCAATTGAAAATGTTGACACGAACGGCAACAACATAGAGTTTGTAGCGCAGGGAGACTATTTTTATCACAATGATAATAAGAAATGGAACAGAGTGATTCTTAAGGGTGTAAATATGGGACTAACTCTGGCTACTACTAATTTAAACAATCCGGATGTAAGTTATGAAACTTATATGGAATGGTTTGAACAGATAAGTGAAATGAATGCAAATACAGTGAAAGTATTTACAATAATGAATCCGGATTTTTATCAGGCATTTTACGATTACAACAAAAAAGCAGAAAGCCCGTTATATCTTATTCAGGGAATATGGTTTAATGAAGATTATCTGTACGATGTGGCAGATGCACTGGATGCTGATAACATAGTAGCAGATGCTTTTGAGAGAAACATAACTGAAACAATAGATATAATACATGGAAATAGTGATTATACTTCGTATGGAAATATTAAAAATGCAGTATATCATAATGATATATCAAAATATGTTGCAGGATATATTTTAGGACTTGAATGGCCGGCAGAATTTGTTCAGAATACAAATTCCCACACGGATAGGGAAGCGTATTTTGGAGAGTATTTGGAAAATACAAATGATGCTACACCATTTGAAAGTTTTCTATGTGAAATGGGAGACAAACTTATAAGTTACGAAACACAAAGTTATAAAACGCAGATACCTGTAGCGTTTCTTAACTGGCAGACAACAGATGCACTAAAACATAGTAATGAGCCGTTTGAGGAAGAAGACAGCGTATCGGTTAACACTGAAAATATTAAGTCAAATGAATCATATAAAGCAGGTTTATTTGCAGCGCTTGACATATATCCGTATTATCCGGAATTTATGAATCATCAAAAAGAATATGTTGATTATAAAGATTCAAATGGACAAAGTAATCCGTATGAAGCTTATTTGATTGATTTGAAAAAAGAATATACAGTCCCGGTTATGGTCGCTGAAGTGGGGCTTCCAACTTCAAGAGGAATTGCTCATGAAAGTGTAGTAGGATACAATCAGGGTGGACTCACAGAAAAGCAGCAGGGAGAATATCTGACTAATCTATTGACTTCAATTTATAAATCAGGTTATGCCGGAGGTATGATTTTTTCATGGCAGGAAGAATGGTTTAAGCAAACATGGAACACAGTGAAATATGCACCTGAAAATCCTGAATGCCGCACACCAAATGTTATGTCGGCAGAGCAGGGCTATGGAATTGTGGCAGTAGAACCGGGAGAAAATCAGATATGTAAAATAGATGGAAAATTAGATGAATGGTCAGATAGTGAAAATATTATAGACTCTGATGAGTACAAATTATATTCAAAATATGATGAAGGTTATTTGTATTTGGCTGTGCAGTTAAAAAGCAAAACGGATGGAAAAATATATGTTCCTATCTCAACATTGGGTGTAGGAAGTCAGAAAGATAATACAAGAAATATTGCATTTGACAAAAATACAGACTATATATTGGAAATAGACAAAAATGGAGAAACAAGACTTCTTACAGATGCATATTACAGTACGTTTTATTATATTTACGGTTACAGTAAAGGAGTGTTTGATTTTGACAATGATTATTCAGTAAAAAATTCAGGAGAGTATGTTCGCATTCAAATGTTTACTAGTAATGAAATGTATTTGCCTGATGACAATAAAACCATCGAACCTCAATTTTATGAGAGTGGACTATTGAAAGCAGGAATTACGGACCCTGACAGTGATAAATTTGATAACACAGCAGACTATTATATAGCAGATAATACAATGGAATTTAGAATACCGTGGTATTTATTAAATGTAATGAACAGTACACAAGGTACCGTAATTAATGACTTCTATAGTGAAGGGAGTATTAATTTTACAGATGTACAAGAAATAAATATGGGTATTGGAAAAACAGGTGATAATATAGAATTAAAATCAATTCCATTTGAAGAAAAACAACAAAGTAGTTATCACACAAGACTGAAAAAGTCATATGAAATACTGAAAGAGTATTTGAAAAAGGTTAAATAATGCTATTGGAATAAATTATCGTTCGGTTGATACAGATGATGTCATATTAAATATATGCAGTTTTGTAATAGATTGTTTTGTTTATGCAATGTTTAATAAAATATGCATATATTTAAGTGAAAAACAAAATTTAAAACAAAAATAAATAGAATAGTTTAATAAAAAAGCATTTGCACAAATATTTATTCTTAATTTAAATAGAATATTGTGCAAATGTTTTTTTGTTAATGCAGATTAGTATGGATTAAACAAAAATTTAAATATAAAGAATATTAAAATATACAAAATATACAATGCTTAATTGACACAAATAATATGAAATGTTAATATGAAAATGTAACTAGTATATATTATATAAAAATTTGAATACTGGTTTTAAAGGGAAGTGAAAAACATCTAATTATAATTCTTAACAAAAACTCCTAATAAAACTATAAAAGAATATTTGATAAAAATGAGCAACTGCAAAACTATACATATTTGCAAACGGAACACCATTAATTGCAAAAAGCATACCGGATTAAGGAGGTTGTTATGAAAAAAACGAGGAAAATAATAACATATACTTTAATAATGTTAAGCTTAATTATTTTATATTCAGGTAATACATACGCAGCGAAGAAAGTGAAAAACATACAGAGTTATGTATGGGTTAAAGATAAAATCGTTATAGGTAAGGGAAACAGAGCAAGCTTAAAACAATACGGATTTTATACTGTTTATAGTAAAAAAAATAAACTGGAAAGCAGCAATCCTAAAATAGCAACAGTCAACAAGTATGGGTTGGTAAAGGGCAAAAAAACAGGAACTGTGGTAATCACAAAATATAAAACTGATAAACAAGGAAGAAAAATTATTCTGAAAAAGTGTAAGGTTACAATAAAGAAAAAAATACCGATAGATGATAAATTTACTTATACAGTGAAAACTGATGAGACAGGGGCAGATTATATAAGTGATTTAAGATATATTGGATGTGAGACAGATGTTACAATTCCGGCTTATATTAATGGAATACCTGTAAAAAAATTAGATGATTCAGTATTTCTTACAGATAGGAAATCAAAAGACAAATTTAGTGGAATAAGTGTACCGGAAGATATTGAAAAATTATATATTGAGGACGGAATTACATATGTACAGTGCGTAGTAAGGTTGATGGAAAATGTAAAAGAAATCAGATTGCCAAAGACTTTAGAAACGTTAGATGGTCTAAGTTTCAAGGAATGTGGTCAATTAAAAAAATTAAATTTTAACGTTATATTTAAATTTGGAATAATTCCTGACGGAATGTTTTCATCAGCATTAGATCTCGATAAGCCATTAGTTATTCCGGGAAATGTAAAAACAATAGGCAGATATGCGTTTGATGGAGCAGGAGTAAAAAAAGTAATATTAGAGGAAGGCGTAGAAATAATTGATCAGGGAGCATTTTCATCTTCTGATGTAACAAAGATAGAAATTCCTGAATCCATGAAAATTATAGGTGAATTGGCATTTCAGAACTGTAAATTAAAAACCGTAACTATTAAGTCAGGGGATATACGTGTTGGCACTACAGCTTTTGATAAAAATGTAAAAGTTATTTACAAATAAAAATAGTGATAAAAATACAAAATCCTATGTATAATTTATAAAAGATTGTGCATAGGATTTTTGCCAATTGTGAGAAGGTTAAATGCATATAATGTACGAAATAATCATAATGGCAAAATGGTATTTGACTATGAAAAAATTTATTAAGTGTGTAGCGGTAGCAATTATATTTACAGAAGCATTTTTTGTTGGTGTAGGAATAGGGGTGGTAAAAGACAGAATTATATCAAAGAAAAGCGTAACTGTAGCAAATGCAGGCGATTGGGGATTAGGATTTGGTGCTGAAGGAACAAAACCAACAGGAACGGAATCAGCAGATACTCTAAAAGAATATGATGCTTATTATATGGCGCAGAGTGATGAAAAAATATTGTATTTAACATTCGATTGTGGATACGAAAATGGAAATACTCCGGCGATATTAAAGGCATTGAAAAAACACAAAGTACCGGCAACTTTTTTTGTAGTAGGGCATTTCATAAATGAAAACGAAGATTTGATAAAACAAATGGTAAAAGAGGGCCATAACGTAGGAAATCATACATTTAATCATCCGAATGTTATAGGAATGTCAGAAGAACAATTTGGAAAAGAACTTTCAATGGTGTCTGATAAATTTAAAGAAATAACAGGAAAAGAGATGACTAGATTTTATAGGGCTCCTCAGGGAAAATTGAGTTTTGATAATTTGAAAATGGCACAGAAATTAGGATATAAAACATTTTTCTGGAGTCTTGCATATGTAGATTGGAATACGGATGCACAGCCTACTAAGGAAGAAGCATTTAGTAAACTATTGACAAGAGTACATCCCGGAGCAATTGTTCTTCTCCATAACACATCATCAACGAATGGAGAAATATTAGATGAATTACTAGAAAAATGGGAAGACATGGGATACAAATTTGGAAAGTTACAGGATATAAAGTAAATTAAAAGATAACAGAGGAGGAAACGACAATGAAAAAAAGATTTTTTATAATGTTGTTTTTATGTATGATGGTTCCGTGTATTCCTATAAATGCAGGAACAGATACTAAATATGATAAAGAATATACAATTGAAAAAGGAAATATGAGATTTGAAGGCTCTATATTAGATAAAAAGAAAAGTTATAAGATTGTTACAGAAAATAAAAAAATCGTTAGTGCAACAAAAAGTAGTGAAAACGTGATTATAAAGGGAAAGAAAAAAGGAAGTACATATGTAACAGTTTATGTTAAACGACAGGGAAAATATAAAAAAGATAAGACGATAAAGGTTACGGTAAAAAATAAAATACCTATGAAAAGACAGTATAAATATATTATCTGCAACGAAAATGGAGATGAATATGTAAGCCTTGTTAAGTACAAATGTGATAATTCTAAAGTAAATATTCCTGAATTTATTGAAGGAAAAGTAGTGAAAAAAATAGAAAAGAACTGTTTTAGAATATTAGATGAGAAAACAAAGGTTAATCAATATATAACATCAGTAAATATAGGTAATGGAGTAGAAATAATAGGGAAAAGTGCATTTGGGAAATTGCATCAGTTAAAAGAAGTAACTTTACCAAATGGATTAAGAAAGATGGAAGATAGCGTTTTTATTGAGGATTCAAATTTGAAAAAAGTAAACAATATTGAGTTTATTTATAATTTGGGGTATGTTCCTCTATATACTTTTTGGAGATGTAGCAGTTTTTCACAAAGTATAATTATTCCGTCATACGTAAAAGAAATAGAAGATGGAGCTTTTTGCGGAACCGGAGTTAGTAATTTAGAAATAAAAGAAGGAACAGAAAAAATAGGATCACATGCTTTTGCCCAAATGAAATTAAATGTTGTGGTCTTACCTAAAAGTGTTAAAGAAATAGGAAGTGTGGCGTTTGCAGGTAATCCAATCGATACGGTAGTAATCAAATCTAAAGATACAAAATATGATGACATGACTTTTAGAAGCACAAAAATTGGTTTGCCAAATATATATGAAATATGGAAAATACCAACAGACTAGTCGTTGTTTATAATGGAATAATGTGGTATATTTTAATGACAAAATAATAATAGGAGAAGAGGGAATGAATAAACCAATATTAAACATAGTAATACCATGTTATAATGAGGAAGAGGTTTTACCAATTACAAGCAAGCTTTTTTTAGATAAAATATATGAACTTATTAAGATTGGATATATTGATGATAAAAGCAGGGTTTTATTTGTAAATGATGGAAGTAAAGATAAGACTTGGGATATAATAAAGCAGTTATCTAAAGAAGATGAACATTATCAGGGAATTTGCCAGAGCAGAAACAGGGGCCATCAGAATGCAGTATTGGCTGGAATGATGTATTCTATTGATAAGTGCGATATGATTATATCAATTGACTGCGATGGACAGGATGATATAAATGCAATGAATGAAATGATAGAAGAATATCAGAATGGTTGTGAGATTGTATATGGTGTCAGAAGTAAGAGAGATACAGATACAGTATTTAAGAGAGCAACTGCACAGGGATTTTATAAGTTCCTTAAATGGATGGGCGTAGAAACTGTATACAATCATGCTGATTACAGACTTGTATCGAATAGAGTTCTTAAAGAATTTAAGAATTTTAAAGAGGTAAATATTTTCTTAAGAGGAATGTTCCCATTAGTAGGGTTTAAAAGTACAAGTGTATTTTATGAAAGAAATGAAAGAATTGCAGGAGACAGTCATTATCCGTTATCAAAGATGTTGGCATTAGCGATTGATGGAATAACAAGTCTTTCAATTAAGCCAATCAGATTAATAACGTCGCTTGGAATGTTCGTTTCAATAATAAGTTTTATTGGAGTAATATGGACGTTGATTGTACATTTCATAGGTAATGGCGTTGCAGGATGGGCAAGTATGACAAGCATAATATGTTTTTTAGGCGGTGTACAGCTTATAAGTGTGGGAATTCTTGGCGAATATATAGGAAAGATATATATGGAAGTTAAGGCAAGACCAAGATATATAATTAGTGAGACAACAGAAGAAGATAAATGATGAAATAACAACCTTTTTGTCTAAGGGAAGGAGAAAATGTAACAATATACAGATTCTCAATATAAATTCTCTATGACAGGAAGGTTGTTATAATTTTGTCACTATGATATAATTGTAGGCGATTTTATCGTGGATATTATTACTCAAATTTAGGAGAGTTATATGTTAAATAATGAAAAAATAAGCATAATGACAAAATTAGCATTATATGAACAGAAGAATGCTAAATCAGAGATAAAATATAGTAAATATTATAGAAGCGACTATTTGGCAATTAAGATGATTAAATCATTTGTTGCCGTAACGATTGCCTATGCACTGATGTTGGCTTTATGGCTTATGTTTAGTGCTGATGCATTTATTGGAAGATTAAAGACAACGAATTCATTTATGGCAGTAGTGATTTTAATTGTAATGTTTTATATTTTAATTACGGTTGTATATATGATATTTACATATATTTATTATTCAAAGAAATTTTCTGCCATTAGAGAGAATCTTAATAAATATAATGGAGAATTAAAAGTATTACATAAGATTCAGGAAGAAGAATATGACGCTATTATAAATAGCATGGAAGAGAGAGGTGAGGAATAGTGACAGGTTTTTTAGTTTTAAAGGATAAGATAGTAAATTTTTATAATGAACACGGAGCTTTGGTAAGACCTGTTATTAAGTTCTTAGTTACATTTGTTGCCTTTACTCTTATAAATAGTCATATAGGATATTTAGAGATACTAGATAACCAGCTTATGTTGTTAGTGGCAGCAATAGTACTTTCATTTGTACCATGGTCATTAATTGTAGTTGTATTTTCAGGTATGGTGATTGTTAATTTGTATGCTTTGACGTTAGAAATTGCAGTGGTAGTATTGGTATTAATGATAATAATGTTCTTATTATTTTTTAGATTTTCATCAAGAGATGGGATATTTATATTACTTATACCTATAGCATTCTACCTGAGAGTTCCATATGTCATACCTATTGTGGCAGGATTAATGTGTTCGCCTGCATCAATAGTATCAGTATCATTTGGAACAATAGTTTATTATATTTTAAATGTAGTTGAAACAAATGAAACAGCGATAAGTAATATATCGTCCGATAAAGCTTCTACAGCAGGAATCGGAACAGTAGTTTCCATGATAACAGGAAATAAAGAAATGATATTAACTGTTGTTGTTTTTGCTATAGTATTATTAATTGTTTATGCGATTAGAAGAAAGTCAATTGACCACGCTTGGATGAAAGCAATATTAATAGGTGGAACAGTTGAATTTGTAGCGTTACTTGTAGGAAGTTTAATATTAAACACAAAAGTTTCAATATTATGGCTTGTTATAGGAACAGCCTTGTCATTGGTAATCGCAGTTATTTTACAATTCTTTGTATTTTCTGTGGATTATACAAGAGTTGAACATACACAGTTTGAAGATGATGAGTATTATTATTACGTAAAAGCAGTTCCTAAGCTTAATGTTGCGGAACCGGAGATGAATGTAAAACGTATTAATGCCCAAAGACAACACAATAAAAATAAAATTAAGAAAAAGAGCAATAAAAATTAACATTTGTACGTTAATGTAATGAGAGAGGAGTGATAAAATGAGCATATTAAAAGAATATTTAGGAATTTTTTCTGACAAATATTTGACAATGCCTAAGATTTATGCAAGTGATATTGTGGAAATATTTATTATTGCTGTTCTTGTATATTACATTATGATATGGTTCCAAAGAAGCAGGGCATGGACTTTGTTTAAGGGAATTATAGTTATTGTACTGTTTATGTTTGCGGCAGTACTGTTTAACCTTACGACCATATTATGGATAGCAGATAAGACGTTAAGTGTTGGAATTATAGCAATTATAATCATTTTCCAGCCTGAACTTAGAAAGGCATTAGAGGAATTAGGTAAGAAAAATGTCATTTCCAGATATTTTAAATTTGGAAGTAATACAGGCGATGATAGATTTAGTGACAGATCAATTGAAGAAATTGTGAGAGCTACAGTCGACCTTGCTAAAGTAAAAACAGGAGCCTTAATTGTAATTGCAAAAGAGCAGGATTTGACTGAATACGAGGAAACAGGAATAAGACTTGATGCAGATATAAGCAGACAGTTGTTCATTAATATATTTGAAAAGAATACTCCGCTTCATGATGGAGCAGTAATTATTGATGGTGATAAAATCACAGCAGCTACTTGTTATCTGCCTTTGTCAAACAGCACATCTTTGAGTAAAGATTTAGGTACAAGACACAGAGCCGGAGTTGGTATCAGTGAAGTATCTGACAGTGTTGTTGTAATTGTATCTGAAGAAACAGGAAGTATTTCTATTGCAAGAGATGGAAAACTTATTCGATATGCAGATGCAGCAACTTTGAAAAATGAACTTAAAAAAGTTCAGGCGAAGGAAGAAGTAAAGAGCAAAAAGAAGAAAGGGTGGAGGCGCAATGAAGTCAGTGACGAAAAAACTGAGAGAATCAATAACAAATAATATTATGTTAAAAATTGCGGCTGTTTTTATCGCGGCACTTATATGGCTTGCCGTTGTAAACTTAAGTGACCCGACTAAAACAATAACAATATATGGAATCCCAATAAATTTGACAGATGAGGAAGCCATTACAGACCAGAATAAAGTATATAAAGTTGACCAGAGATTAACATTAAATGTTACTATAACCGGAAAGAGATCCGTAATTTCAGAGTTGAGTTCAGATGATTTTACGGCTGTTGCACCATTAGATGAAATTTCAGTTGCCAATTCAGTTCAGGTAGAAGTTTCAGCTAATAAGAAAAATGTAGAAAATAAGATTTCAATTGTTAATCAGTCAGTAAAAGCAGTTTCAGTAGATGTTGAAGATTTAGTGGACGAGCAGTATCCTGTGGAAGTAGAAATTACAGGAGAACTTGCAAAGGGATATTATTTAGGAGGGTATAGCAACTCAAGAAATAATATTATTGTAACGGCACCGGAATCAGTACAGCATAAGATTGACAAAGCAAAAGTTATCGTAGATGTTTCTAATGCAAGCCAGAGTTTTGAAGAAAAATATAAAATTAAATTATATGATGAAAATGGAAATACAATTAAAAACACTAATGTAACTAAGAACTATAATAAGACAAAAGTAAGTATTGAAGTATTAAAGGGAAATACAATTCCTGTAGATGTTGAATATAGTGGTAAACCGGCAAAGGGATATGAAGTTACAGGGGTAGAATTTGAACCACAAAAAGTTACGCTTGTTGGTAAGCACAGTCTGATAGATTCACTAGAATCAATCAAAGTTCCGAAAGAGGATATCTCTGTTGATGGAGCAAAAGATACGGTTAACGTCGAAGTAAATCTTAATAAGTATTTACCGGATGGTGTAAGTGTGTCAGATTCGGCAAATGCTATTGCAACAATAACAGTTAAAGTTGAAAAGTTGGAAACAAAAAAATTTCAAATAAACAAAAGTGACATATCATTACAGAATATTGAAAGCGGATATATTGCAGAAATTTCCAGTGACTCAATTAGTGTATCGCTTACAGGGCTTAAGTCTGAACTTGATAAAGTTACACCAGATGATATTAAAGCAGTTGTAAATTTAAAAGGTATTAATTCAAATAAAACAGTTGATGTTTCTTTGACGGTACCTAATAATACAACATTAAAGAACAAAGTGTCTGTAAAGGTAAAAGTTACGAAGAAGTAAATGGAGGACTTGATTATGAGTACTATATTAGTAACCGGAGGAGCAGGATTTATTGGAAGTCATACATGTGTTGAATTATTAAATTCAGGATATGATGTAGTTGTTTTAGATAATTTGTCTAACTCATCAGAAGAATCCTTAAGAAGAGTTCAGAAGATTACAGGAAAAAGCCTGAAATTTTATGAAGGAGATATTGCTGACAAAGAATTAGTAGGTAAGATTTTAGATGAAAATAAGATTTTTGCAGTAATTCATTTTGCAGGATTAAAGGCAGTAGGAGAATCTGTTGCAAAACCATTAGAATATTACAGAAATAATATTTCAGGTACATTAGATATGTGCGATGTGATGAGAAACAAAGGGGTAAAGAATATTGTATTCAGTTCATCAGCTACAGTATACGGTGACCCGGCTACAGTACCTATTACTGAAGATTTCCCACTTTCAGCAACAAATCCATACGGAAGAACAAAACTTATGCAGGAAGAAATCTTTAGAGATTTCTATGTTGCTGACAAAGAATGGAACATTCTTTTATTAAGATATTTCAATCCAATTGGAGCACATAAGAGTGGAGAAATTGGAGAAGATCCTAACGGAATTCCAAACAACCTTATGCCATACATTGCAAAGGTAGCAACAGGTCAGCTTCCAAAGGTAAACGTATTTGGCAATGATTATCCTACAAAAGATGGTACGGGCGTAAGAGATTATATTCATGTAGTTGATTTGGCAAAGGGACATGTAAAGGCAATTCAGAAATTAGAAAAATGTCCTGATATAGGTGTTAAGGCATATAATTTAGGAACAGGAATCGGATATAGTGTATTAGATGTTATTGAGAACTTCAGCAAGGCCTGTGGAAAACAGATTCCTTACGAAATAACAGAAAGAAGACCTGGAGATATTGCAGAATGTTATGCAAATGCATCCCTTGCAAAAGAAGAGTTAGGCTGGGAAGCAGAATATGGAATCAAGGAAATGTGTGAAGATACATGGAATTGGCAAAAGAAAAACCCTAATGGATATAAGGGAGTATAATATTGGAGAATACAAATGAGTTCAAAAAATAAAACAAAGCAGCAGAAGTTAAGGTCTTTATCAAGATTAAAGAAGGTCCTGATATTTTTTGAAGTACTGTTTGCAGTATGTGTTATTTTAATGGGCACGGTAATGTTTGTGCCAGCTGTAAAAGGAGCAATTGTTGAAGGACTTACAAAAACACCGGTAGGACAAAATATAATAAAATTGTTCGGAAGCAAATCTTATGATAAAAGTGTATTTGATGGTGATTTTAACAAGAATCAAGTAGAAACAAATAATCTTCAATACAATTATTCTGAAGAATATACTAATTTTATTTTATTTGGAATTGATTCACGAACAAGTCAGTTTGACGAGGGTACAAACAGTGATTCAATGGTAATTGTAAGTGTTCACAATACTACAGGTGAAGTAAAGATGGTGTCTATTTATAGAGATACATTTTTGAGAATATATAATAGCGATGGAACATATAAATATTTCAAAGTAAATTCAGCATATTCAGTTGGTGGTGCTGAAGGAGCTATTAATACTTTAAATAAAAATTTGGATTTACAGCTTACAGATTACGTTACTGTTAATTTTGCCGGTGTAGCAAAGATAATAGATACTCTTGGTGGAATTAAAGTTAATCTTACAGATGATGAGGTTAATCAGCTTAATCATCATATGAAGAGTACAATCAGTACTACAGGAGAATATGCAAAGCCTATAGCCAAAAGTGGAAAGAACATAAAGCTGAATGGTATTCAGGCCACTACATATTGTAGAATCCGTAAGGCAACATTTTATGATCCGGACACTGGTAAAGCCATAAGGGATGACTTTGGAAGAGCTGCACGTCAGCGTTCTGTTATTATGAAATTAGTAGACAGAGCTAAAAAAGCAAGTGTAAGTGAACTTCAGCAGATGATAAACACTGTTTTAGATGGAAATACAAAGAAAGAAAAGATAATTTCTACAAGTTTTGATTTTGATCAGATAGTAGGAATGTTACCAATCATTTTTGACTTTTCATTGAGTGGAAGTGAAGGATTCCCATCAGAACTTACAACAGGAACAATAGATAATACAAGTTATGTTTTACCACAGGGGTTAAGCCAGAATGTAACAGCATTGCATGAATTCCTTTATGGAGAAGAAAATTATCAGCCAACTTCAACTGTTGAAGAAATAGACAGTAGTATTGTCAGCCAGACAGGTGTTTCTTCAAGTTCTACAGGTTATAATCCTACAGAGATGGGTGGAACAAGTACAGATGAAGAGGAATCGCAGACAGAAGAGTTTTATGATTACGATGATGGTGGCGATACAGAATTTCATTAAAGAAATATAAAAAATAGCTGAGAAGTATTTTAGAGAGCAAATGTGTAACTATTTACTTTTCGGCTATTTTTATGAGCAAGCCCATGTGGCTTAGACTTTTAGACTTTGGTATCAAAAATTGCTGTGATTTCAAAACTTTTTAACAAAGGGAACACAAAAACATCACAAATTAAAACTAAACTGTTACTTGTAATAAAGATAGACGTTACAAAGAATGTGTACAGAAAGGGGAAAGCAATATGTACGATGAAGAAAATAATGTTAACAGCAACCAGACAGAGGAAACTGTAAACGATAATCAAAATAGTAACAATGAAACAAATGGTAACGTAAACGGAAATAGTAATAGTGAACAAAGTGGCTCATATTATAATAGTGGCAACACAAACAACAATGGTCAGGGTTCATATTACAATAGTGGAAATAATTCATATTATAATCAGAGTAATAATTCGAACAACGGATATGATAATTCAAATTCAGGATATAACAATTATAATAATGGTTATAATAACTATAATGATAACAACAAAAAGCCAAAAAAGAATAAGACTGCAATTTTAATTTCATGTATAGCAGGTGTGGTTGTTGTTTTAGCTGTAGGAGTTTCGTTAATAACAGGTTCTATTGCTGGAAAAGGTAATAATACAAATAACATTTTATCATCAGATAACAGCAGCAAAAAGACAACAACAGCAGATAATAAAGATATTCCTAGTGTCGGCTCAACAGATGTTATTGAAGATACAAATTCAGGCTCAGATGGAAAAGTTGTAATAACAGATGTATCTGATGTTGTTTCAGACGTTATGAATTCAGTTGTAGCTATTACAAATACTACATTAGTTCAATCAAATTATTATGATAATTTTAGTTATTTCTATGGTTATGGTTTTGGAAATAATGATGGAAATAACAATGGACAGTCATATGAAGAACAGTCAGCAGGTTCAGGAATTATCGTAGAACAGACAGACACAGAATTGCTTGTAGTTACAAATAACCACGTAGTAGAGGGCGCAGATTCATTATCAATTCAGTTTGTAGATGGTGAATCAGTTGAAGGTAGTGTAAAAGGTACAGATACAAAGGCAGATGTTGCTGTAGTAGCAATTAAATTATCAGATATTAAGGAATCAACTTTAAAAACAATTAAGAAAGCAACACTTGGGAATTCAGATGAAGTAACAGTAGGTGAAGGTGTAATTGCAATTGGTAATGCATTAGGCTATGGTCAGTCAGTTACATCAGGAATTATTAGTGCAAAAGATAGAGAAGTAACATTTGATAATAACAATACAATGAAATTACTTCAGACAGATGCGGCAATTAATGGTGGTAACAGTGGTGGAGCTTTAATTAATGCAAAAGGTGAAGTAATCGGAATTAACGTAGCTAAATATTCATCAAGTTCTACATCTTCATCAGCAAGCGTAGAAGGAATGGGATTTGCAATTCCAATTTCATCAGTAACAGATATTATTAATAATTTGGAACAGAGAGAAACAAGAACAAAGGTTTCATCAGATGAAAAAGGATATCTTGGAATCCAGGGATATATTGTAACATCTGATGCAGTAGAACAGTATTCAATGCCGGAAGGTGTTTATGTATACGCAGTAACAGACGGTGCAGCAGCAGCAAAAGCCGGAATCGTAGCAACAGATGTAATCGTAGGATTTGACGGTCAGACAGTAAATTCAATGGATGATTTACAGAGTATATTGGAATACTATAAAGCTGGAGAAACAGTTACTGTAAAAGTCGCATACAGAGACGGAAGAGATTATAAAGAAAAAGATGTAAGCTTAACATTAAGTTCTTCAAGCGAAGCCGGAGCAAATGAACAGACAACAAAATAATATATAGACTATAAAGAGTGAATAAGAAGCCTATAGATTTGTTTTAAAACAATTCTATGGGCTTTTTGGTGTCGTTTATTCAAAGAAATTGCCATAGCATATGGTTTTGTGATAATATGTTACAAGATTTAAAAGAATCAGATATATAATGCCTGAGTCAAAAGGGCTAACCCCACATGAACTTGCTCATAAGTGGGTGAAAGACCTTAGGACCCGCGCCAATATGAGCAAAAAGCGGGAAGACTATCCCACGATATGCGAATATTGGGTAGAATCAAAGTTGGGGTGCCCCTGAAATTATATAAAGTACTATGGTGATAACTGAAAGGAAAACAGCATGGATAAAGAATTTGAAACAAAAGAAGATATGAATATAAAAGAAAACGAAGAAATCATTAATGATAAAGAAACGACAGATGAATCATTAGACAATACTAATGAAACAAAAAAAGACTATATAAAAAAAGAAGACACAACTTCAACAGACAAAGATGATAATGAAGATGAAGATGAAAAAATTTGTTATGTCTGCAGAAGACCTGAGAGCCGTGCAGGAAAGATGGTATCAATGCCGGGAAACATATATGTATGTACAGATTGTTTGCAGAGAAGTTTTGATACAATGAATGATGGATTAGCAGGATTCCCGGGATTTGGCGGATTAAATGGTATGAATGTGAACATAAGTGAAGAGGATTTGGAAAAATTATTAAAAATGCCTAATGTAAGAATGGTTACAAGTGATGATTTTAATAGAGAAATTCCAAAAAATCAGAAATTAAAGAAAAAGAAAAAAACAGAAGAAAAAGAAGTTAAGACTATAGATTTGGCAAATTTGCCTGCTCCACATAAAATTAAAGAGCAGTTAGACGAATATGTGGTAGGTCAGGACTATGCTAAAAAAGTAATGTCAGTAGGTGTTTATAATCACTATAAGAGAGTTGCTAACACGATACAGGATGATGTTGAAATTGAAAAGTCAAACATGCTTATGATAGGACCTACAGGTTGTGGTAAAACATTTCTTGTAAAGACATTGGCAAAAATATTAGATGTGCCTTTGGCAATCGCAGATGCAACATCATTAACTGAGGCAGGATATATTGGTGATGATATAGAAAGTGTACTTTCTAAATTGTTGGCAGCAGCAGATAATGATGTAGAAAGAGCTGAGACAGGAATTGTATTTATTGATGAAATTGACAAATTAGCAAAGAAACAGAATTCAACAAATAGAGATGTAAGCGGAGAATCTGTTCAGCAGGGATTGTTAAAATTGCTAGAAGGCAGTGAAGTTGAGGTGCCGGTTGGAGCAACAAGTAAAAATGCAATGGTGCCTTTAGCAACAGTAAACACAAAGAATATATTATTTATATGTGGCGGTGCATTTCCGGGATTGGAAGATATTATTAAGGAACGTCTTAACAAGCAGGCAACAATAGGTTTTATGTCTGATTTGAAAGACAAATATGATAAAGATGCTAAAATATTATCTAAAGTAATAAATGAAGATTTGAGAAAATTTGGTATGATACCGGAATTCATTGGACGTCTTCCAATAATATTTACATTGGAAGGTTTGACAGAAGAAATGCTTGTAAAAATACTTACAGAGCCAAAAAATGCTATAATTAAACAGTACAAAAAGTTGCTGGCTATAGATGAAGTAGATTTAAGATTTACAGAAGATGCATTAAAAGAAATAGCTGCAAGAGCGATAAATAAAAATACAGGAGCAAGAGCTTTGCGGTCTATTATTGAGGACTTCATGCTAGACATTATGTACGAAATTCCAAAAGATGATAATATTGGAACAGTTACTGTGACAAAGGAATGCATAGAAAAGAAAGGTGCTCCTATAATTGGATTCAGAGGATAGGAATTACTTGAACAAAATGATTAAATTATAGACATAATATTTAGAAGATTTATTTTATTAAGTTTATTTTAATAATTATGCAATAAAAATAAATGTTTGATAGTTTATTATATGATGGGTAGGATTATGAGAGTGTAAATTTAGAACAATCTGCAACCCATATGTTAATATAAGCAAAACATAGGGACATGAGAGGAAAACGGTAGGAGATGTTATTGTGAAAAATATATATTCTGTTTTTAAAAACATAATAAATGGTCAGGATAGCTTAGAATGGGCGTTAGATTTAAATGATGATGATTTAAATGACAAAGAAAATGAAAGAAAAGAAGAAGTATTTAAAGTAATTAAATCAGACATAGAAAAACTTCCTAACAGGGGAATAAAAGGGAAACCATTAGTTTCCATAATAATTGTCAATAGAGAAACTGAAAAACTTGAAGAGCTAATAGAATCTTTGCAAAAATGCAAATTTTATGACAATTATGAAATTATTATCGTTGATGCATTATCAGATGGACATTTGACAGAATGTGTTGAAAAATGGAAAAAGAAAATGGCCTTAACAGTTGTTAATAATAAAAAGAAAATAACAACTTCTATGATGAATAATGCCGGCGTAAAGAAAGCAAAGGGTGAATACTTTGTATTTCTTGATAATAATGTAATTGTTTCAGACAGATGGCTAGATGAATTGTTATATGCTTATCAGAATTTACCGCAGGCAGGTATTGTGTCGGGAAGATTAATATATCCTGCAATGCCAAAAGATAATAAAAATAGTGGCAATAGTTTCTGTATTCAAAGTACAGGAATAGAAATTAAAGGCTCAATTTTTGAAGATGCATATTTTATGCAACCATTTGATGTGGATAATAAAAAAGAAATATGTGAAGCGGATAAAGAAATAAAAGAGAGAGTAGCAGTGTCAGGGGCGATGATGTTAGTGAGCAGAGAAGTGTTCAATGAAATCGGACCTTTTGACAGAAAATATAATTTAGGCTACGAAAGTACAGATTTATGCCTTCATGGATTTTACAAAGGGTATAAGAATTATTATATTCCTACATCTAATGCTTTTTTCTGTGATACGGAAAACAAGTTGTATGATGATGAAACAAAGGACTTAAAGCGTATAAGAAAGAATGTAAAGGTATTTAAATGCGTATGGCAGAGCTATTTGCTAAGACAGGTTATTAAGGATAAAATAGAAGAAAATAATATTTTTACAAAAAATCCATTAAAGATTACAATAATAGAACCTGAAAATGATGAAAAGTGTAGAGATTTAGGCGAATCATTAAGTGATAAAGGTTATGATGTAGAATATTTAGAAGCAGAGAAATTACCTCATGCAGTAGGAATCTATACTGATGTCATTGTAGATGGAACAAATAATACAGAGAGCTCTGATTATACAGATACAAGAGATAGTGTTATAATAGTTCCTATAGAAAAATTTGATAAATTAGATGCTGATAAATTTAAGGATTTAGTATATGAAATTAATGATTATGTTGATCCAAAGGGAATAGACATATGTGGATCAATGCCAAATACAGAAGCAATTTATAATTGGGGAGATTATCATTATGCATTAGCACTTGCTAAATCTTTAGAGAAACTCGGTTATCATTGCACTGTTAAGACAAGAGATGAATGGTATGAGAGAAGTCGTAATGCGTATTCAATTGTTCTTAGAGGAAAATATGCATGCTATCCTAAGATAGAACAGAAGTATTCAATTATGTGGAATATTTCACACCCTGACAGAGTAAAAGTAGAAGAGTATAATTGTTTTGATATGGTTTATGCAGCTTCTGATGTAATTGAAAAACAGTTAAAGGAAAAAATAAAAGTTCCGGTAAAAACACTTATGCAGTGTACTGATCCGGAAGTTATGACTAATGTTAATGAAGAGGCAGAAAAGAAATACGAGCTTTTATTTGTTGGAAATTCAAGAAATGTATTTAGAACAATACTTAAAGATTTACTTCCTACAGAACATAAACTTACAGTTTATGGAGATGGATGGGATGAATTTCCTGTTAAAGATTATGTAGAAGCGAAGTATATGCCAAATGAGCAGGTTGGACAGGCTTATCACGATGCAAAAATATTATTAAATGACCATTGGGATGACATGAAGGATAATGGTATAATATCTAATCGTATATTTGATGCATTGGCAGCAGGGGCATTTATAATTAGTGATGATATGCCACAACTTCATAAATACTTTGAGGGTTGTCTGGTGACTTATAGAGACAGGGAAGATTTGAAAAATAAGATTGATTATTATTTGACTCATGAAGATGAGAGAAAAGAAATTGTAGGGAAAGGTAAAAAGATTGTATTAAGAAATCATACATTTGATGCGAGAGCAAAAGAAATCAGTTATGATTTGGAAAATAAAAAGGAGTAGGATTTTGAGTAAAATAGCAATAGCCGGAACAGGATATGTAGGATTATCAAATGCAGTTTTGTTAGCACAACATAATGACGTAGTGGCTGTAGATGTGATTGAAGAAAAAGTTAATATGATTAATAATAAGAAATCACCTATTGTAGATAAAGAAATTCAGGAATTCCTTACAGAAAAGAAATTAAATTTAAAAGCTACACTAGATGGTGAAAACGCTTATAAAGATGCTGAATTTGTCATTGTGTCAACACCTACAAATTATGACCCGGATAAAAATTATTTTGATACTTCATCAGTTGAACAGGTAATTGAACTCGTTCTTAAAGTAAATAAGGATGCTATAATTGTAATTAAATCAACAGTGCCTGTAGGATATACAGAGAGTGTCAGAAAAAAATATGATACGGAAAATATAATTTTTTCACCGGAATTTTTGCGTGAAGGAAGAGCATTATATGACAATTTGTATCCTTCAAGAATAATAGTTGGTGCACCTGATAATAATGAAAAAATAAAACAAGCTGCACACACATTTGCAAAACTTCTTGTGGAAGGAGCATTAAAGGAAAATATAGACGTTTTGTTTACAAAACCTACAGAAGCAGAGGCTGTCAAATTATTTGCTAACACATATTTAGCGCTTAGAGTATCATTCTTTAATGAACTTGATACTTATGCTGAGGTTAGGGGACTTGACACAAAACAAATTATAGAGGGAATCGGACTTGACCCAAGAATCGGAAATTATTATAACAATCCGTCATTTGGATATGGTGGATATTGTCTGCCAAAAGATACAAAACAGCTTTTGGCAAATTATGAGAATGTCCCTAATAACATTATTGGAGCAATAGTAGAAGCAAATAACACAAGAAAAGATTTTATTGCAGAACAAATACTTAAAAAAGCAGGATTTCCACAGAACCAGAATGGCGTTGTAGGAATTTACAGGTTGACAATGAAGGCAAATTCTGATAATTTCAGACAGTCATCTATTCAAGGTGTTATGAAACGAATAAAGGCAAAAGGACTTAAAGTCGTTATATATGAACCTACGCTAAAAGAAGAAACATTCTTTAACAGTGAGGTAATAAAAGACGTTAATGAATTTAAAGAAAAATGTGACGTTATAGTTGCAAATAGATTTAATAATGATCTTGAGGATGTTTTAGATAAGGTTTATACAAGAGATTTGTATTTCAGAGATTAAGTGGTAGTATTTAAATTAAAGGAGAAAGATGCATGAAGAAATTGGTAATTATTCCTGCATATAATGAAAAGGACAGTATTGTAAATACTGTAAAAGATATTAAAGACAATGCACAGGGTTTTGATTATATTGTTGTAAATGATTGCTCAACAGATAATACTTATGATGTATGTGTAGAGAATGGATTAAAGGTAATTAATCTTCCATTGAATTTGGGAATTGGTGGAGCTGTACAGACCGGATATTTATATGCGTTTCAGAATGGATATGATATAGCAGTACAGTTTGATGGAGATGGACAACATGATGCAGCATACCTAAATGAGATGGCAGATTATCTTGTGAAAAATGAATGTGATATGGTAATCGGTTCAAGATTTATTGAAAAAGAAGGATTTCAGTCATCGTTTATCAGAAGAGTAGGAATAAAATATTTCACATTTTTAATTCATTTGCTTACAGGAAAGACAATAACAGACCCTACTTCAGGTATGAGAATGTGTAACAGAAGAACAATTGAAATGTTTGCCAAAGAATATCCTATAGATTATCCGGAACCGGAAAGTACGGTTCGTCTTATAAGACATAAGAGAAAGATTGAAGAAGTTCCGGTAATTATGAGAGAGAGAGCAGAAGGCGTTTCATCACTTTCATCAGTTAGACATTCGGTATACTATATGATAAAAGTATCCATAGCAATTTTGGTTGAGAAGTGGAGGTAGAATATGACAATTCGTTTACAGATTGTAATGACAGTAGTATTTTTATTGTTGTTTTGCATTATATATAATATGGTCAGAAAGAGAAAACTTGATTTAAAATTATCATTGCCATGGTTTATTGTGTTAATAGGACTTATAATTTTAGTCTGGATTCCTGATGCAATAGCAAAAATATCAGATTTAATGGGAGTATATTCTCCTGTAAATATGATTTTCTTATGTGGATTTGTATTTGCATTAATTTTAATATTTGTACTTACAACAACAGTTTCAAGATTAGCTGTTCGAGTAAGAAAGTTAACACAGATGGTAGGAATATTAAATAAAAAATTAGATTCAATAGAAAAAAATGAATTAAAATAATAAATAAAATTAATCACAATAAAAAGAATTCGTGTTGGTATATGCTGATGTGAATTCTTTTTTTTCCCCGCCAAGTGTGAAAGAAGAAATTGTTTCTTGCCAGGCATGGGAAATCAAAGTTTATAACCGAACGGTGAGTGTGGTCACTATCTGATATTTTTTTATTGAGCAAAAATAAAAAATAGCTTTTGTGAAATATACAATAGATTGAATTTTAAAGAGAAAATAATCATATACTTTATAAAATAATATTGGAGAGGAAGATGACCAAAGCCATTAGGCAATGGCATCAGAAAATATGATGAGTGAATGTGCGGAAAGAATTATATCGGAAGATTATGCTGATTTTATAATAGAGATTGGATTTAGGGAAAATGAAGCACGGCAGGAATATAAAGATTTGTGCATACAGGATATAGGGTATAAATTTTCCGCCATATATTATCCATTATCTGAAATAAATCCGATAAGTGTGGGTGAGGATACATATATTGCAATTCCCAAACTTTTTGGACTTATGGATACGTCTGCAGTCGAAGCAACGGGAGCATTGCGACTGCAAAGAGTAAGAGGCACATCTTTAACAGGAAATGGTGTAATAGTTGGTTTTATAGATACCGGAATTGATTATACAAATGACATATTTAAAAATGTTACGGGTAGGACGAGAATTTTATCTATATGGGATCAAAGTGATCAGAGTGGAACTCACCCGCAAGGAATAGAATTTGGGAGTGAGTATACAAGGGAAGATATTGACAGGGCATTGCAAAGTGAAAATCCGTATTCGATTGTTCCAACTAAAGATACACAGGGGCACGGAACATTTATGGCAGGAGTGGCATGTGGAAGTGAGGATGTGGAAAATAATTTTATTGGTGCAGCAAATGAAAGTCAGATTGCGGTTGTAAAATTAAAAAAAGCAAAGAAATATCTTAGGGATTTCTATCTCATAGAGGAAAATGTTCAGGATGTATATCAGGAAAATGATATTATGCAGGCAGTGACATATTTGAGAAATCTGTCAAGAAGAGAAAGCAAACCACTTGTTTTGGTTTTAGGTTTAGGTACAGGAAGTGGTCAAAGGTCCGGAGGTTCAGCTTTATCCCAACAATTAAATGATTTGGGTGAAATGATTGGATGTTGCGTAGTTACTTGCGCAGGAAATGAAGGAAATGCAAGACTTCATTATAAAGGCAGCGTGTTAAATAAAGAATATGAAGATGTAGAACTTAGGGTGGGCGAAGGAACAAATGGATTTACAATGGAACTTTGGGGAAATTCACCGGATATAATATCGGTTGCTTTTATTTCGCCTTCGGGAGAAATGATATCAAGGATTCCGGCAAGAGTAGGGCAAAGTGATACGGTAGAATTTTTGCTTGAAAAAAGTAAAATAGATATCAGTTATAGTCTTGTTGAAGCAGGCGGTGGTGTTGAACTAATATTTATGAGATTTATAGACCCTACGCCCGGAGTGTGGATAATCAGGGTATATGGAAATAATATATTAGAAGGTGATTACAATATCTGGCTTCCCATAAAGCAATTTATAGACAAAGAAACATATTTCTTAAAACCAAATCCTGATATAACTTTGACAGTTCCTTCGACAACTCAGGCTACAATAACGGTAGCGGCATATGATAATATGACAAATGCGTTATTTACAGATTCAAGCAGAGGTTTTACCAGAACAAATGAAATTAAGCCGGATATTACTGCACCTGGTGTAAATGTCTATGGACCCGGAATAAACAATAATTATGTGCGAAAGTCAGGAACATCGGTTGCAGCAGCTTTAGTTGCAGGAAACTGTGCACAACTTATGCAGTGGGGAATAGTGGAAAAAAATGAAACTCAAATGAAAACAAATTATATAAAAAACTTTTTAATAAGAGGGGCAATAAGGGATAGAAACATAGTTTATCCATCTAAAGAATGGGGATATGGTAAAGTAAATGTATATGAAGCCTTTAGCATACTTAGAAATAAATAATAAAGTATACTAATTCTCATCACCCATAGAATAAAGTGTACTAACTGTTCTCTCCCATTGATTTTTTTATAAATATATATTAAAATAAAGCAGTTAAAGACATAGCACATTGTGCCAGAATTTACATTAGTGAAGGAGAGAACGATGAAATTATCAAAATTAGTTGGCGACAGATTTAAAGAAAGACCTGCAAATTGTCAGATTGACAGTCATGCACTTATGGTTAGAGGAGGCTATATTAAAAATGTAGCAAATGGAATTTATTCACAGTTTCCGCCGATGAAGAGAATTTCACAGAAAATAGAAGCAATTATCAGAGACGAAATGGATAAGATTGATGGACAGGAAGTTTTATTCCCTGTTGCATTACCGGGTAGTCTTTGGGAAGAATCAGGAAGATATGAAAGTGTAGGTTCAGAACTCTTAAGATTTACAGACAGAACAGGAAGTAAGATGGTTCTTGGAATGACACACGAAGAAGCATCAGTTCAGTTAGTAAGAGAATACGCTAACAGTTATGCAAAATATCCATTTATGATTTATCAGATACAGACAAAATTCCGTGATGAGGCAAGACCTAGAGCAGGACTTATCCGTGTACGTGAATTTACAATGAAAGATGCATATTCATTCCATACATCACAGGAGGATTTGGAACAGTACTATCACAAGTGCTATGATGCATACTGCAGAATTTTTGCAAGATGCGGAATTCCTGAAGTAGCAGTTGTAAAATCTGATTCAGGTATGATGGGTGGAAATATTTCTCATGAATATATGCTTCTTACACCGGCAGGGGAAGATTCAATAGCAATTTGTCCTGAATGTGGATACAGTGCAAATGTAGAAGCAGCAGAATCAATTGTAGAAAATGAAAACAAACTTCCAAAAGAAGAATTGAAGGAAGTTTCAACACCTCATGCAGGAACAATAGAAGAACTTTGTGATTTCTTAAAAATACCTGCAGAAAATACTGCAAAGGCTGTTGTATATCAGAGAAATGAAGATGACACATTTGTTGTTGCGTTTATAAGAGGAGATTTAGATATAAATGAAGCTAAACTTACAAAGGTAGTAGGTTGTGACATTCATCCGGCTGATATTGTTGATGACAGTGTATTAACAGCAGGATTTATCGGACCTGTTGGTATTTCTGATAAAGTAACTGTGTTCTTTGACAGTTCATTAAAAGGAATTGATTATCTTGTAACAGGTGCTAATAAAGTTGACACTCATTATACAGGATTTAATGTTGAAAGAGACTGTGGAGATGTTGAATATTATGATTTGGCAAAAATTGCCGAAGGTGGAATCTGCCCACAGTGTGGAAAGAAAACAATTACAATTTCAAGAGGAATTGAAGTTGGTAATATATTCCAGTTAGGAACAAAGTATTCAAAGGCTATGAACTTTACATATACTGATGAAAATGGAGAAACACAGTATCCTATCATGGGATGCTATGGTATTGGTGTAGGTCGTATGGCAGCTTCAATTTGCGAAGTAAGACATGATGACTTCGGACCAATCTGGCCAATTACAATTGCTCCATGGCAGGTACACATTTGTTGCTTAAGAAGTGATGATGAAGAATGTAAGGCTTATGCAGATAATTTATATGAAACACTTCAGAATAAAGGCATTGAAGTAATATATGATGACAGAAAAGCAAGACCGGGAGCTATGTTCGCAGATGCTGACTTACTTGGAGTGCCTGTACGTGTTGTAGTAAGTCCAAGAAATATGGGAGAAGGTGTTGTAGAAATCTCAACAAGAGATAAGAGCATTCAGCAGAAGACACCTACAGATGATGCAGTAACAGAAGTTGAAAACATTATTGCACAGTTAAAAGAACAGATTTATTCACATGTAAAATAGCATTGAGAAATGTAACTTGATTGTTAGTAATTAAAAAGGTTAGAATGATGTATAACATCATTTTAACCTTTTTTTATATTATAGCTACTATGCTACATTTTACTTTTTTTATTGTGAATTAATATAGTTGATGATACAATAAATTTAAAATAAATGATAAATTGTATTGTGAAAAACATTAATAAATGACTTAATCTCTGAACAGAACCAGATTGATGTATCAGATAGAATCTGACATTTCAATATGATGTTGTTTGGGGATTTTTTTACAGGAGAATGTAATGAAATTCTAATGGTTGAGGAAGGAACAATGATGAATTTTAAAGAAAAATGTGAGCTGTTGACATATCTACAAGAAAAATCATACGTGGAAGATTTTGATGAAAAAGATTATAGTATATTAAGTGAATTATCTTATGATGAAGATGCCTATATTAGAGCTGTTGTTGCAGAAACTCTAGTAGAGTCTAGTGATGAAAAAGGCGAACAGATATTGTTACGATTAACTAAAGACCATGATTGGCTGGTAAGGACAGATGCATGTGATTCATTGTGCATAAGTGAATCTGTTGATACATATAATCTGTTAAAAGAAATTGCAAAGAAAGATACAAGTGGTTTGGTGCGGGGATATGCAATATTGTCATTAGAAAATATTGCAAATAGAATTAATAGGGAAAATGAGTTGATTGAATTTTTGGAAGAAAGGATAATAAAGGAAAAAGTTCAGTTTACAAGAATAAATACATATACTGCTTTATATAAATTGGGACGAGAGAAATATTTGAAAAATTTATTATCTATGTTTAATTCAAAAAAATATGAGAATAGACATTCGGTAGTTGAAAGTTTACATGAAATTTTTGATGATAGCAATAAAAATGAGATTATTACAGCCTTATTAGAGCATAAGAAAGTTGAAACAGCGGGGTCAGTAATTTATAGAATTAATGATATAATTGAGGAAATATTCTTAATTGATTTAAAGGAAAAGTCAGATGAGAAAGGCATTGATGAGAAAGATTTTTGTAGATTGAAAGAGATTTCAGTCGAGGGAAGTTGTAATAATAGAGGTTTCGCTGCTAGAGTATTAGTTAATTCGAATTTGAAAGAAGGAGAAAAAATATTGCAACGATTAGCTCATGATAATGATCTATTTGTGAGAATGGAAGCATGTGATTCATTATGTAATGGTAAATCCTTAAAAACCTATAAATTACTAAAGAATATAGGAGAAAAAGATACAAGTGGTTTGGTACGAGGATATGCAATAGCATCATTGGGAGATGTAGCGATTGAGATAAATCAGCAGCATGATTTAATTGAATTTTTGAAACGTAGATTGTTAAATGAAAAAGTTGAGTTTGCGAGAATATATATATTTAGTGTTTTATATAGTTTAGGTATAGAAGAATATTTAGCGAATTTATTATCAATGTTAAATTCAAAAAGATATCAAAACAGACAGACAGTAGTTGAAAACTTAAGTGAAATTGTAAATGATAGTAATAAAGAAGTGATACGTACAACATTAATTGAACATAAGAAAATTGAGACTAAATGTTCAGTTATTTCTGAAATTAATGAAGTACTTGAACAGATAGAAAGAGATTGGGATGAATAAAACAAGAAGTTATTATTTGGCAACGGTAATCTGTTTTGGTGGTCTTTTCCTGAAAATTTCGAAATTCCATAGCATAAATATAAAAGAATAATGAACTAAAAAAGGATTGATTCTATAATTTATATAGGTCCAATCCTTTTTTGTTATAAAATTATCTTCTTCTGGCATATTTTCCTTTTTTCTTATTAGGATTAATCTTCTTTTGTTTTTTCTGAGTACATTCGCCAAAGAAATAAATAATTTTTCGCCCATTTTCTTTATAGTGTTCCTTCACGAACAAAAAGTATATGAAGAAAATTACTCCAATTATCATTATGTTAGGATTCTTATCCATAAACCAAAACATTAGCAATAAAGATACAATGGATAAAATAACAACAATATTAAAAATTGCTGACATAAAAGTAAATCCTTTTATAAAACATAAACCATCTTTTTCGATAATCTTACCAGTAAAAACATTGTTGATTGATGTAATAAAATCCTTTTGTTCATTGCCACTTATGTAATAAGTGCATAATTTTTTCTTTTCTTCATCATAAGAAACATGAACACCTGGTTCTTTACCTTCAAATGTCTCAATAGACCAATATCCGAAAGGCTCTTCGTCATTATAATGTTCTGCTTTTTTTAGTCGGTTTACCAAAGTGTTTAAGGGCATATTAGCCTCGAGATTTACGTATCGCATAAAATCACCTCATATCATTTAGTAACAGGTCGGTGAAGAATTATTAAATAAATAACACTTCGCCAAAACTTAATAAAGATTATAACATATTAAAGATGTCATGGTCAAAAAGTTTAAGCTCACATAAGTTTGATTATGAGTGAGTGAAAGAACTTTTGCCCTGGCATCAAATTAAATTACAAGATAGCAAATTATACTTCAAAATATAACACGAAAAAAACGAAGACAAAATGAAAAAGATTTTCAAATTCGTTGACTAAAACAAAAAATAAGAGTAAAATGAAAAAGATTTTCAAATTGGATGATAATATAATGTACCAAATATATATATTTTCTGAAAGGCAGGAATATAAAATGAGTGGAAATAAAAATTATAAAACTAAACAGCAAAGTGCCATTATGGATTGTATAAAGACAAATGCTAATGGTTATGTAACAGTTAACGATATATGGAATTACTTAAAAGAACATAATTACTCAGTTGGACAGACTACAATATACAGACATTTAGATAAAATGGAAGAGGCAGGAATTGTAACAAGATTAAAAGTAGAAGGACAGGCAGGAGCATGCTATAAATATTTGAATCCTCAAGAAAAGATTGAAGATGGATTTTACATAAAATGCGAAGAATGTGGGGAAGTTACAAGAATGGAATGCCATCATTTAGAAGAAATTTACAGACATATTGGTGATGACCATAATTTCAGAATAAATCCTAAAAAGACTGTATTTTATGGGAAATGTGAAAAATGTCAAAAGTCAGATAAATAGAGTTATATAAAAAACCGGAAGGCAGAAAGAATTATTGAATCTAATAAAAAAGCCGGAAAGCAGGTAAGCAGATTAATGAAAATGAAAAAAATATTAACAATTATCTTATCTATAATTGTGGCAGTATCGTTTAACGGATGTAAAGCTACACAGAATACAGAACCACAGGATGATGCAAGAATAAAGATAGTAACTACATTATTTCCATATTATGATTTTGTAAGAGCAGTTATAAAAGGAGTAGATGGAATTTCTATAACAATGACAGTGGCACCGGGACAAGATAGCCATTCCTTTGAACCAACTCCAAAAGACATAATAAAAATTGAAGATGCGGATTTGTTTATATATAACGGAGGCACTTTAGAAACATGGGTTGACTCTGTTTTAGGGGCATTGTCAAATGATGAACAAGTTATGCGAATGATGGACTATGTTGATGTTATGGAAGAAGAAACGGTAGAAGGAATGGATTTGAGATATGAGCATTCCCATGACCATAGTGAAGAAATGCATAGTCATAGTGAAGAAAGTGAGCATTCACATGATGAAGAAAATGAACATTCACATGACGAAGAAAGTGAACAGTCACATGACGAAGAAAGTGAACATTCACATGATGACAAAGAATACGATGAGCATATTTGGACATCACCTGTAAATGCAATGAAGATGGTTGGGTATATATGTGATGAAATGATAAAGATTGACCCTGATAATGCAGAAATATATAAAGCAAATGCGAATGAATATATAGGAAAAATACAAAACATTGATACACAGATAAGGAAAATTGTAAATAAGATGGACAAAAAAGAAATTATATTTGCAGACAAATTTCCATTATTATATTTTGCAAAAGAATATGGATTAAGTTATTATGCAGCATTTCCGGGATGTGCCGAAGACACAGAGCCAAGTGCAAGAACAATAGCGTTTCTTATAGACAAAATAAACGAAGATAAAATTAATAAGGTTTACTATTTGGAATTAAGCAGTAAGGCAGTGGCAAATACAATATGCGAAGACACAGGAGCAAAGGCATATGAGTTTAACAGTTGTCATAATATAACGGAAAAACAGTTTCAAAGTGGAGTTACTTATGTAGACCTGATGACAAAAAATCTTGAAGTATTAAAAAAATAGAGAGCAGGGATTGATATGATATTTGAATGTGAAAACGTAACGTTAGGTTATGAGAATAAAATAGTTACATCGAATTTATCATTTACAATTGATAAAGGAGATTATGTGTGTATTGTAGGTGAAAATGGAACAGGAAAAAGTACATTAGTAAAAACAATTCTTGGTCTTATAAAACCTCTTGAAGGAAAAATGAATTTAAAAGAAGGAAAGATTGGTTATCTTCCGCAGCAGACAATGATACAGAAGGATTTCCCGGCAAGTGTATGGGAAGTTGTATTATCCGGAAACTTAAATAATAAAAGAAAAATTCCATTTTACACAAAAGCAGACCGACAGGAAGCAATGAAAAATATGGAAAAACTTGGGATAACTAATTTAAAAAAGACATGTTACGGAGAACTTTCAGGAGGGCAACAGCAAAGAGTACTTTTAGCTAGAGCATTATGTGCAATGAGCAATGTACTTATTTTAGATGAACCTGTTACAGGACTTGATCCTACAGCAACAAAGGAAATGTATGAATTAATAAAAGAATTAAATGTGAAAGACAATGTTACGATAATTATGGTAACACATGATATTGAAAATGCAGTAAATTATGCTAATAAAATATTGCATTTAGGACGAAAGAAATATTTTTACGGAACTGTAGAAGAATATGAAAAATCAAATACATCAGATGCTTTTTTAGGAGGTAATGAATAATGTCAGTAATTATAGAAATGATGTCATATCCATTTATGCAAAGGGCATTTATAGGTGGATTATTAGTGGCATTATGTGCTGCACTTTTAGGAGTGAGTCTTGTATTAAAGAGATATTCAATGATTGGAGACGGATTATCTCATGTATCATTTGGGGCACTTTCAATTGCGGTAGCATGCGGATTTGCACCAATAAAATTTTCGATACCTGTAGTAATTATTGCAGCCTTCTTTCTTCTTAGAATGGCTGAAAATGGAAAAATGCACAGTGATGCGGCAATTGCAGTTGTTTCAGCGTCAGCACTTGCAATTGGTGTAATTGTTACAAGTCTTACAACAGGTTTAAGCACAGATGTATACAGTTATATGTTCGGAAGTGTTCTTGCAATGTCAAAAGATGATGTGGAAATGAGTGTAATACTTTCGATTATCGTATTAACAGTATTTGTATTTTGCTATCACAAAATATTCGCAGTTACATTTGACGAAAATTTTTCAAAAGCTTCAGGAGTTACAGTAAATTTTTATAATACATTGATTTCTATCTTTACAGCAGTTACAGTAGTAATAGGTGTAAAAATGATGGGAGCGATGCTTATTTCAAGCTTAATAATATTTCCTTCCCTTACATCAATGAGAGTATATAAAAGTTTTTTAAGTGTAACAATATGTTCAGCTGTAATAGCGATGATTAATTTTATTGCAGGACTTATTGCATCATATGTATTATCAATACCGGCAGGTGCAAGTGTAGTAGTGGCAAATTTAATTATGTTTGTTGCGTTCATTATTGTTGGAAATATATTAAATGTAATTCGATTGAGAAAATATAGTAAATAAAATAGAAAAGAAAGGAAAGGACGAGCTATGGATATTCAGGCATTTTTAAATGGGTTAGATAAATTATTTGCAAAAAAGGCGATAGATGAGGTAGAGCCATTTTTAAACGAAAGTATGGAAAATGCAAAAAAAGAAAATGACAAATCAGCTCAGTTTACCATATTAAATGAAATGATGGGATTCTTCAGAGATACAAGTCAGTATGACAAGTCTATAAAAGCCTGTAACCAGTGCCTTTCTTTAATGAAAGAAATGAATATTGAAGGAACGGTTGATTATGCTACTTCTTTGCAAAATATAGCAAATGCCCATCGTGCTGCAGGTAAACTTGAACAGTCGCTTATGTTTTACAATGAGGCAATGAAAATTTATGAGAAAAATATTGAACCAAATGATTTTAGAATGGCAAGCATAAATAACAATATAGCCCTTCTATATCAGGAAATGGGAGATTATGTAAATGCAGTAGCGCATTTGAAAATGGCATTGTGTATTATTGAACAACTAAGCGATTCCAGAATAGAGGTGGCAGTTACACATTCTAATCTTGGAGCATCTTTGGTTCAGTTAGGAAGAATTGATGAAGCTGTAAAACATTTGAATAAAGCATTAGCACTTTTTAGGCAGGATGAGGTAAAAGATTTTCATTACAGTGCTGCTTTATCAGCGATGGCATCATTAAAAGCTCAGATAGGAGAATATGAAACAGCAGCCAAATTATATGAGGAAGCCTTAGATGAGATAAGAATTAATATGGGCAAAGGAACTGCATATAAAATAACAGAAGATAATTTACGACAGATTTACAGTATTTTAGGAGTTCATACAAATTTAGATTCAGATAAAATAGAAAATGGAATTGAATTAAGCAGAAAATTTTATGAGACATATGGAGAACCGATGATTCACGAAAAATTTTCTGACTACGAAAATAAAATCGCAGTAGGTCTTGTTGGTGAGGGCTCGGAGAGGTTTGGATTCGATGACAAATATTCAAGAGACCATGATTTTGGTGCAGGTTTTTGTATGTGGGTTAGCACATCTACATATGATGCAATAGGCAAAGAATTAGAAGAAGAATATGAAAAAATAATTTCTGAACACGAAGAAGAATTTATGAAAAAATATGGGTTCTTAAGTGAAAATGAAAAATTATATAAAACACCAACAGCTGATGGAAGATGTGGCGTATCAAAAATAGGTGATTTTTATGAAAAATATACGGGATATAAGTTACCACCAAAGACTGTAGGAGAATGGATAGAAATTGATGATTACAAATTAGCGACAGTAACTAATGGAGCTGTATTTAAGGATAATGAAGATAAGTTCTCAACAATAAGAAGTGAGTTCGCGAACATTCCGGAAACAGTAAGAAGAGTTAAAATTTCAAGAGAATTGGCTGCAATGGCACAGACGGGTCAGAGTAATTACGAAAGGGCAATGGCAAGAAAAGATTTTGTTACTGCGAATATTTGTATTTCAGAATTTATGCAACATACAATGAAAATTGTTTATTTGCTTAACAGAAAATATGCTCCATATTACAAATGGATGCTTAAGGGAATGAAAGAACTGGAAATTTTGCCGGAGGTATCTGCGGTATTAAAGGCTTTAGCTGACTTGCCTGACCAAAGAGAAAACTGGAAAGATTATTCATATTCAAGTCGTGATAAGAACGAAAATGATATGAAAGTTGCAGCAATTGAAATAATCAGCAAGATGATAATAGAGCAGCTTATTAAACAAAATATTATCGAAGAAGGCAGTTGCACAACAACATTTTTAAATAATTATTCAAGAATAATTATGGAGAATCTGACTTTGAAAAATAAAGAAAACGCCTTTGACAGAGAAAAAGTAATAGATAAAATTATAGATTTGGAGTTTGAAGCATTTGACAAAGTACAAAATGTAGGCGGAAGAGCAGAATGTCAAAATAATTTCCCAATGTTTTACATTATGCGTAAAAGCCAGTATTTGACATGGACAAATGAAATGCTTTCATGCATACTTGAGTTGTGGACGGAAAATAAAGAAAAAGGTCTGAATATGATTACGGAAAAATATGCAAGGATGATGGAAAGCACTGCACCTGATGAATATGCTGAATTTGCAGATAAGCTTCCTGAAAAAACAGAGCAGACAAGAAAAATTGTGGATGAAATTGCAAAGATTCAGGTTGATTGGATGGAAGAGTTTTCAAAAGAATATCCAAAACTTGCAAACAATGCAAGAGACATAACCAGCGATTCTGATAATTTATATAACACATCTTATGAAACATATTTAAAAGGTGAGTTGTTGACATATTCAGAAAAATTATTAAAATTGTATGGGCAGTTTGTAATTAATCTTGCAAAAGAAGGCAAAAATCTTGCGGAAATGACAATAAAAAATACAGCCTTACTGTCAGGCTATAAATCGTTAGATGAAGCAGAGAAAAACAATTAGTATAAGGAATAAAAGTATGAGTTTTTTACCGGTATCAAAACAGGATATGATAGACAGAGGAATAGAGCAGTTAGACTTTATCTATGTAATAGGGGATGCGTATGTTGACCATCCTTCATTTGGACACGCAATAATAAGCAGAGTTTTAGAATCTCACGGATATACAGTTGGAATTATTTCACAACCGGACTGGAAAGATGATAATAGTATTAACATATTAGGAGAACCAAGACTGGGATTTTTAGTAATGGGCGGAAATATGGATTCTATGGTTAATCATTATTATGTATCTAAAAAACATAGAACAATGGATGCATATACGCCGGGTGGTGAAATCGGAAAAAGACCGGACCATGCAACGGTAGTATATTGTAATCTTATACGTCACACATATAAAAATAAGCCAATTATAATTGGCGGAATTGAAGCTTCTTTAAGAAGAATGGCTCATTATGATTATTGGAGTAATAGTTTTAAGAGGTCTATTTTGTTAGATAGTCAGGCAAATCTCATATCTTATGGAATGGGTGAAAAATCTATTGTTCAGATAGCTGATGCCTTAGATAGTGGCTTAGACGTAAATGACATTACTTTTATACCGGGAACAGTATATAAGACAAAGAATTTAGATTCAGTATATGAACCGATTATTCTTCCAACTTATGAAGATATGAAAAATGACAAATTAGAATATGCTAAGAGTTTTAAAATTCAGTCTGAGAATACTGACCCATTTAATGGTAAAACTTTAGTAGAGGAATATCCGAATGGAAATTTTGTAGTACAGAATCCACCACAGGAGCCTTTAACTCAGCAGGAAATGGATGATGTGTATGATTTGCCTTATATGAGAACTTATCATCCGATGTATGAAGGAATGGGTGGAATTCCGGCAATTCAGGAAATACAGTTTTCACTTATAAGTTGTAGAGGATGTTTTGGCGGATGTAGCTTTTGCGCACTTACATTTCATCAGGGAAGAATTATACAGACAAGAAGTCATGAATCAATTATAAATGAAGCAAAAAAAATAATTGAGATGCCAAACTTTAAAGGATATATACATGATGTAGGAGGACCTACAGCAAATTTCAGACATCCTTCATGTAAAAAACAGTTAAAATGTGGCGTATGTAAAAATAAGCAGTGTCTTTTCCCGGAACCTTGTAAGAATTTAAATGTAGACCATAAAGATTATTTGTCGCTTCTTAGAAAATTAAGAAGTCTGCCAAAAGTAAAGAAAGTATTTGTACGTTCAGGAATAAGATTTGACTATCTTATTGCAGATAAGGATGATACGTTTTTTAAGGAATTGGTAGATTATCATATTAGCGGACAGTTAAAGGTTGCACCTGAGCATATTTCGGATAAAGTTTTACAGAAAATGGGTAAGCCAAAGAATGCTGTGTATGAAAAATTTATAGATAAATATAAGAAATTAAATAAAGCTGCAGGGAAAGATCAGTTCGTAGTTCCTTATCTTATGAGCTCTCATCCCGGTTCAGATATGAAAGAGGCAGTAAAACTTGCAGAATATTTAAGAGATATAAATTATAATCCACAACAGGTTCAGGATTTTTATCCAACACCGTCAACAATGTCAACAGTAATGTATTACACAGGAGTTGACCCTAGAACAATGGAACCGGTGTATGTGCCTAAAAATCCACATGAAAAAGCAATGCAAAGAGCATTAATGCAATATAGAAATCCTGCTAACTATGAATTGGTAAAGGAAGCGTTGCAAATAGCAGGCAGAGAAGATTTAATTGGATTTGGACCAGAATGTCTTATCAGACCAAGACAATTTTCTAAGGAAAAACAGATGTATGGTAAGAATGGTGCAAATAAAAATAAAAGACAAAATAGTGGAAAGAATGATAAGGGTACAAATAGCAGAAATTTAAGAAACAAAAAAGGTGAAAAACAAAATAATAACAGCTCAAATGGTAAAAATACTAATAGGGATAAAATAAAGAAATTAGATAAAAGTAATAAAAAATCATTAAAAAACAGTATAAAATCACCAAAAAAAAATAAAAACCGCACTAAAAAGTAAAAAAAATGTAAATAAAAGTAATAAAAAACAATAAAACAGGTGGCTTGTTTAATGAATTTTTAGTATACTATAGTTTCGAGTAATATATATATAAAGATGCATGATATATGAGATTAGTATCATCATCTGATATTATAGCTTTGCTATAAAAAAAAGAACAGGAGATAAAACATGGAAAAAAAGAATGAGTTTAAACCATTTATTCCTGCAGACAAAATTGTGCCTGAATTTACAGTGACATCTGTTATTCTTGGTGTTATTTTAGCAGTAATCTTTGGTGGAGCAAATGCCTACTTAGGACTCAGAGTAGGTATGACAGTATCAGCTTCGATTCCTGCAGCCGTTATTTCAATGGGTGTTATAAGAGTTATCATGAGAAAAGACTCTATCCTTGAAAATAATATTGTTCAGACAATAGGTTCAGCAGGTGAATCGTTAGCAGCCGGAGCAATTTTTACTATTCCGGCAATTTTTATCTGGGCATCAGAAGAAGGAAGTGGAATAAGTGAACCATCATTTATTACAATAGCCCTAATAGCACTTTGCGGAGGTATACTCGGCGTGTTATTTATGGTTCCGCTTCGTACAGCCTTAATAGTTGAAGAACATGGAGTTCTACCATATCCTGAAGGAACAGCTTGTGCAGAGGTTCTTTTAGCAGGAGAAGAAGGTGGAAGTAAGTCAAAAGTAGTATTTTCAGGACTTGGAATTGCAGCATTATACAAATTTGTAGCTGATGGGTTAAAATTATTCCCAAGTGAAGTTGATTTTTCAATGCAGGGAAGTTACACATGTGGCATAGGTATGGATGTACTCCCGGCTTTATCAGGTGTTGGTTATATCTGTGGTATAAAGATTTCAAGTTACATGTTTGCAGGTGGTGTATTATCATATCTTGCATTAATACCGGCTATAGCATATTTTGGTGGAGACGCAGCCTCAAAGGTTGTCGACGATGCCGGAAAAGCAATTGCATTTAATCAGTTAGCACCGGGACAGATTTGGAGTAATTACATCAGATATATCGGTGCAGGTGCAGTAGCAGCAGGTGGTTTAATAAGCTTAATTAAATCATTACCTACAATGGTTAAAACATTTAGTCATGCAGTTAAAGGATTTGGTAAAAAAGGTGAAGCAGGAGATAGAACTCAGAGAGACATTCCAATGTCAGCAGTTCTTGGCGGAATCGTTGTTATAGCAGTGGCTATATGGTTACTTCCTGAAATACCGGTATCATTTGTAGGAGCAATTATTATTGTTGTATTTGGTTTCTTCTTTGCAACAGTATCATCTAGAATGGTTGGTATCGTAGGAAGTAGTAACAATCCTGTATCAGGTATGGCAATCGCTACATTAATTGTTACAACAGTTATCTTAAAAGCAACAGGAAGTACTGGTGCAAGTGGTATGGTAGCAGCAATCTCAATTGGAACAGTTATTTGTATCGTAGCAGCAATGGCAGGTGATACATCTCAGGATTTAAAAACTGGATATATCGTAGGAGCAACTCCTGCAAAACAGCAGATTGGTGAATTAATTGGTGCTGTAGTATCAGCAATTGCCATTGGTGGTGTTATGTATCTTTTAAATGCAGCATGGGGATTTGGCTCAGAACAGATTCCTGCTCCACAGGCTACTTTAATGAAAATGGTAGTAGAAGGAGTTATGGGGGGAACATTACCTTGGGTATTAATATTCATGGGTGTGTTTATCGCAATAGTTGTTGAAATTCTTGGAATTCCTGTATTAGCATTTTCAATTGGTTTATATTTGCCAATTCATTTAAGTGCACCTATTATGGTTGGTGGTGTGATTAAATGGATTATGGAAAATAAGAGAAAATATGCAAATGACAAAGAAAGAAAAGATTCAGTTGACACAGGCGTATTATATGCAGCAGGTATGATTGCAGGTGAAGGTATAATAGGTATTCTTCTTGCAGTTTTAGCGGTTGTAGGATTGGACAGTGTAGTTGATTTATCATCAGTATATGGAGATGCTTTCCAGTCAGTAGGTAACTGGGTTGGATTAGTAGCATTTGTATTATTACTTTCAACATTATTTATCTTCACAAGACCAAAAAATGCAGTTGAAGTTGATGCAAAATTAGATAAATAAATTAGAAGCAAATTTAGAACAATAAAGCAAGGCACTGCTACAGAAAATGTGGTAGTGCCTTAAATAGTTAATAATTGGAGCGGATATGAAGAAAGAAAATTATATTGATAATATTCCTAAAATAAATAAAAAATGGGAAATATTAGAAGATGGAATAGTTGAAGTTACAATAGAAAATAAAGGATTTTATAATACGTTGGCTCAGAAGTTATTTAAAAAGCCAAGATACAGTTTTATAAAATTAGATGAGTATGGAAGTTGTGTGTGGAAACAGATTGATGGTAAAAAAACAATATATGAAATTGGAAAAATATTAGAAAAAGAACATAAAAAAGCAGGAGCTCAGTTGTATGAAAGACTTGCTAAATATTTTAAAATATTAGAAACAAATAAATATGTCGTATTTGTAAATGAGGAAGATAAATGAAATTAGTAACGGTAATTGTAGGAGTTTTATTGTTTGCACTGACTACAATGATTATTTATGGTTGGGGAATAGTAAAACAGAAAAATGAGTCACAGGATTTAATGAATCTTTTATTTAGCAAAGGTGAAAGTAAAGTAAAAAAATATTTAAAAAATCATGATTACATTACAATAACAGATGTTGAAAAGTTAAGCGAAAATTTAGAAGCAAAACAGGTATTTTCACCTAATAAAATAGTTGTAAAAGATAAGAAAGATTATGCAAGACAACTTATGAATTACATGGTAAAAACAGGTCAGGTTGAAATAGAAGGAAACAGATATAAAAAGGCAGGCAAACATTAAGACTTTGTAATTATCTTATCGTATGACGTTGAGGTCAAAAACTATTAACTTTGATGTCTGCGGATTGTTAAAAATGTTAATGAAAAGTAGTTGAATTTGTGAAAATGTTAATAATATTAAAAATATCTCGAAATACTTTAAATTGTATTTTGTAATAGCATATTTTATATGGTATACTAAAGTATAAATGTAAAGAAATACACAAATTAAGTGCTATATATGTACAGAGGAGGGTGTATCAATGGGATACGAAGAGTTGCAGGTGCGATGGATGTATTCAAAATTACCTGAAACTAAAGCAGAAGTTTTGAAACCACTATTACCACCTGAAAGTATATTACTAAACGTTGTTCTACAAAGAGGACGTTGGGACGAGTATGGTATATTGATGACAATAGATGCGACCTGTAAGGGAACCGCAGGATATCATGCAGCTTCGTTTTTTAAAGATTTTATTGTTATAACTGATGCCGGCATGAATCAGGAAAGAACTTTTGGTACAGGAAAGGTAAGAGGAATTATTCCTTATACAACTATAGAGAGATATGAAATTGCAAGTAATCAGATAAGTGAAGATTATACGGAATACTTTCTTGTTTTTTATATGAAAGACAAGAGAGAAAAGTTTTCATTCAGATTATTTGAAAAGAGAAAATATGATGATAACTTTAATTATCCATGGGAATTTACACCAAAAATGAACGGACGTGATATTAATTTCTATGACAAGGTAATGAAAGAAGTAATGGCAGACCCAATAGATTATGAAAGCAGGGCACATCTACTTTTGAAAGTAATGGGAATGCGTGAAGAAGGATTTACAAGAAAGTTCTTCGAACAGGAAATGGGTAAGCCGGAAGAGGAATTTTGGAAATCAGTTATGAAATTCCTTCAGGCTGAAAAAGAGGCCGGAAATAAAGAATTTGGAAATATTTATGATGAATACTCTAAGATAAGGGATGAGTCACAGAATTCAATTATAGAATTTAACAGAAGTATTAAGGAAAATCATCTTAGAGTAAAGAATATTGAAGAAGAAATGAGCAGACTTCAGGCAGAAATTCAGAATCTTGGAAGATTTTCTAAGAATATGAAGAATGAGAAACTTAAGCAATTAAGTGTAGACATGCAGATGATGCCTGAAATTACAAGAGAAAACGATGAGTTAAAGAGACAGATTGCAGAACTTAATGATAAAATTTATTCTGTAAGAAAGACTAAGCTTATTCAGGTATTTGAAACATTAGCTGCTGACGATGGAAATGACAAGGTTATTAATTGTGTATCAAATCTTATAAAAGCAACAGGAAAGATTTCTATTGAAGATTTGATATTTATAATAGACATGCTTGATTGGAAACATTATCCGCCAACAGAAACTGAGGCAAGAGCAGAGCTTACACCGCTTATTGCACAGGGCAAAGCAGTATATGAAAATGGTATTGTATATGATAAGTCAAGCATTGATGAATCATTACTTGAAGAAATTGAAGCAAGAAAAGATGAAATAGCTCAGGAAACATTTGACAGTTGTAGAGATAAGATTTATGACACAATATGTGCTCAGGTTATTAAGAGCAGAGTTGTAAGACGTCAGGCAATGGAAGATATGCTTAATCGTGAAATGATGGGCTCAATAGAATGTTTATCTGAGAAATTTAATCAGGAAATTATTGATATGCTTATTGATAATGGCGTAATGAAAGATATGAATAAAATTTTTGTTGCATTAAAATAGCAACTGGAAAGAAGGCATATAAATGGACATTAAAACATTACAAAAAGACATGATTGCAGCTATGAAAAACAAAGACAAACCAAGAAAAGAATCTATCTCAGCACTTATTCAGGCTGTAAAGAAAATGGCTATTGATGAAGGATGCAGAGATGATATTCCAACAGAAATGGTAGACAAAGTAATCTTAAAAGAAATGAAAACTGTAAAAGAACAGATTGATTCATGTCCTGCAGACAGAACAGATTTAAAAGACGAATATCAGGCAAGATACGATGTGTTTAGTGAATACGCTCCACAGCTTATGTCAGCAGAAGAAGTTGAAGCAATCTTAAAAGAAAAATTTGCAGATGTTCTTGCTACAAAGAATAAAGGTATGATTATGAAAACAGTTATGCCTGAATTTAAAGGCAAGGCAGATGGTAAGGTGATTAACCAGACGGTAGCAAAGCTTTGCCAGTAGATTAAATCTTAAAATAAATATAAAAAAATAAAAGCATCACAAATATGACAATTGATTAGTCGGATTTGTGATGCTTTTATTTTTTATGGTGTTGAGTTATTGCTGTTCGGGATATCGAAGTTGTAAAAGGTCTCAATGCGCTTACCAAAAATCTGGAGACCTGCAAAAACGATAACGGCTACTAATATTAACAGTAGTCCATATTCAACAAGACCTTGTCCATCTTCATCAAAAATAAAGTCTAGAATATTATTCATGTTAAAACCCCTTTTCTATTGAAAACTTACCTAACTCTATAATATAATAACGTTCAATATTTTACAATAAATATAGTAAATAAAAATGTATTTATTGATGTTTTATGCTAAAATTAGTAGAATAATTTGTAAAAGTTAAATGATGTGTATGAGGAATGTTAATATGAATAACAATGTGTCAATAAAGGATATTGCAAAAATGGCAGGGGTATCAATTGCAACGGTATCGAGAGTAATTAATAAAAGTGGAAAAGTGGCAAAGGAAACGGAAGAAAAGATTCTTCAAATTATGAAAGAAAATAATTATGTTCCAAATTTGTTGGCAAAAGGAATGCGAACTAATAAGGTTACGACCATAGGTATTGTTATACCTGATATTTCAAATGAGTTTTTCAGCAAGATAGCAAAACAAATTCAGACGTTATTTTTTAATAAAGGTTATGCATCAATTATATGTAATACAAGTGAAGATGATAAAATAGAAAAGCAATGTATAGAAATGCTTCAGGCACAGCAGGTAGGAGGCATTATCCATATTGTTTCAGAAAAAGCAAATAAAGAAAACAAAATATTAATTCCTACAGTATATTTAGATAGAGAGCCCAAATTTAGTAATAAAAGAAAAGATATGGCGATAATAGAAAGTGATAACTTATCAGGTGGATATATAGCAACAGATGCAATGATAAAGAAAGGATGTAAAAATATAATTTGCTTAAGCCCTAAAGACGTTGTTTCTACTCATAAAAAAAGATGTCAGGGCTATGCATATGCAATGAATGAGAACAGATTAAATCTAAAGATTATAATTGTAGATAATGTGTCTTTAGAAGAAGGATATAATAAAACAAAAGAATATATAAAGAATAATAAAATAGATGGGATTTTTGCAACTACAGATATTATAGCAATAGGAGCTATAAAAGCTATAAAAGAAGCAGGATTTAAAATACCGGAAAATGTAAAAGTATTTGGATATGATGCAAGCAATATGTCGGAAGTGATAGAAACACCATTGTCAACAATTGTTCAGCCAATTGAAGAGATGACATTGGCAGCAGTAGAAATGTTGGAAAAAAATATGAATGGAGAGAAGATAAAAGAAAACAGATTGATACTTCCGGTGAAAATAAAAGAAAGATAAGTACAGGTTAGATATTATTTTTAATAAAAATATGGTAAAAAAGAACACGTTATAAATAAAAAATAGAATTAAAACGATTTTAATAAAAAAGGAGTTAATGTTTAGCTCCTTTTACTTGACAAGAAAAATGTAAACGTTTACACTAATGATAACATAAGAAAAAAATTTATACAAAATGTAAACGCTTACATAAGATAAGAACTTAAAAATAAAAAAGTAATATGAAAAGCAATTCAAGAAAATATTTAAAGTTAATTGAATTGCAGAGTGCAGAAAGGAGAATACAATGGAAAAGTTATTATGTCCATCAATGATGTGCGCAAATTATGGAAATTTAAGTGAAGAGGTAGAAAAGTTAGAGAAGGCAGGAGCAGATATATTTCATATAGATATAATGGATGGACAGTTTGTTCCTAATTTTGGAATGGGACTTCAGGATGTGGAGTTTATATGCAAAAAAGCAACGATACCTGTAGATGCCCATTTAATGATTGAAAATCCCGGAAGTTATGTTGAAAAATTTGCAAAAATGGGAATAAAAATTATTTATATTCATCCAGAATCAGATGTTCATCCGACAAGAACATTACAGTCCATTATAGATGCAGGAGCGACACCAGGGATAGCAATAAATCCGGGAACGGCAGTAGCAACGATTAAGCCATTATTGCCATTTGTAAAATATGTAATGGTAATGAGTGTAAATCCGGGATTTGCAGGACAAAAATATATTAGCTCTGTTGATGAAAAAATTAAGGAATTAATTGAATTAAAAGAAAAATATGGATATGAAGTAATGTTAGATGGAGCATGTTCTCCGGAAAGAGTAGAAACATTATCTAAGATGGGTGTAAAAGGATTTATACTTGGAACATCAGCTTTATTTGGAAAGGGAAAACCATATAAAGAACTTTTAGATGGATTAAGAGCATTATAGAATATGCGAAATTTGCATGACATCATATAGATGAAAAGAAAACGTATTAAGTTTATTTGGCAAAATGACACAGATAATTGATTGCCTGGTAGAGTGGTTAATGTGTATTAATAGGAGAAAAATAAAATGAGTGTAATAGGAATAGATATTGGAGGAACAAATATCAGAATAGGCCATGATGATAATGGTGAATTGAAGGATTTTGTTAAGATATCTACTAAAGATAATTTGAAACAAGGAAAAATAGTTGAATGTTTAGCGGACATAATAAAAAAGTATATTAACGAATATTGCAATAACGATGATGTACAGCAGATAGCAATAGGTATACCTGCTACTTTAAGTGCTGATCGAAAAGAAATTTTGCAGGTTCCCAATATAAAAGGAATGAATAACATAAGACTGGGAGAGGAACTGGAGAAAGTTCTTGGAATTAAGGTGGCACTGGAGAGAGATGTTCATATGCTTTATTTTTGGGATAAATATGAGCAGAAAATTGCAGATGATGGAATTGGAATAGGAATATATATTGGTACAGGAGTTGGAAATGCAATATTCATAAATGGTAAACCTCTTGCAGGAAAAGATGGAGCAGCGGGCGAATTGGGACATATACCAATGATTGGAGGAAAAGAACAGTGCGGATGTGGAAATCTTGGATGCTCTGAATGTTATGCTTCAGGATGGAAACTTGTACAAATTAAAGATAAATGTTTTCCTGAAACAACTATGAATGAATTATTTGTAAAACATAGCAATAGTCATATATTACGTGAGTATGTAGATGCCATAGCTTGTGTGGCTTGCAGTGAAATAAATATATTAAATCCGGATTCCATAATATTTGGTGGTGGTGTAATTAATATGAAAGGGTTCCCAAAAGAACTTTTGGAAGAAAGATTGTATGTTCATGCAAGAAAACCATATCCGGCAGAGAATCTGGATATTAAATATTCTGTAGATAAACCTGATAATGGAGTAAAGGGTGCAATAATTTTTGCAAAAACTTTAATATAATTTCAAAAATATTCAAATTGTTGAAAAGAGAAATTAGAAATATTCTAGTTTCTCTTTTTTTACTGTAAAATTAGTCTAAACTAACTTAAGAATATTTGGTAATAATTTCTAAAAAGAAAAAGAATGCTAAATTTAAATGAAAGAAAATGAAACGTTTTTAATTAGAAAAAATTGTGCATAATGCACATAATATCGAACTGATATTTGTAATAATAGTTGAAAATGATGAAAGATATTAACAAAAAAAGGCAAAAGGCATACAATTATGACAAGAGATGAAAATAAATGAAAACAAATGACAGGAAAATAAAGAAAGGATGAGCATATGAATTACGCAGGAAGATTTAATTCTTTTATTTTAAAAGGTCAAAATGTATTTGATGCAATTAAAGCGTATCATGAAATGGATGGAATTACTCATTTAGAGTTTAACTATCCGGAACATTTTGAAGGATATGATTTAGAAGAAATTAAAAAAGCAATGGGTGATTTAAAGGTAAACGGTTTAGCAGTTCGTTGGAGAAATGATTTTACAAACGGTGATTTAACTAATCCTGATCCAGAGCTTAGAGAAAGAGCAATAAGGTATTGCAAAGAGGCAACAGATATTTGTAGAGAACTTGGAGGAACCTACATTACATTATGGTTAGAAAACGATGGTTTTGATTATGCGTTTCAGGTTGATTACGAAGAAGCATGGAAACAGATGGTAGATGCATTCAGAGAAATAGCAGACTATGGACCGGACATGAAGTACAGCATAGAATATAAACCATTTGAACCGAGAAACTTCTCAATGGTTGACAGTACAGGAATGACATTACTTCTTATTAAAGAAATTGATAAACCAAATGTTGGATGTACATTAGATTTTTGCCATATGTTAATGAAGAGAGACTCCCCGGCATATGGACTTGCACTTGCAGCAAGTATGGGAAAACTTTACGGATTACATATGAATGACGGATATTCACAAATGGACAGTGGAATGATATTCGGATCAGTAAATATAGCTCATGCAGCAGAATTTATTTATTACTTAAAGAAATACAATTATCAGGGAGTTGTGTTCTTTGACACATTCCCAATAAGAGAAAATGCAAAGCTTGAAACACAGGCTAACATCAATTCTTTCGAAAAGATTTCAAAAATAGTTGATGAAATTGGAATGGATAGAATTGCCAAAGTAGTATCTGAACGTGACGGAGTTGAGGCTCAGCGCCTTGTTCTGGACATGTTAAAATAAGGAAAATTAAAGCATAAGAAAAGGAGAAAATGCAAATGAGAAAGAAAATTTTAGCAACAGCATTAGTTGCAACAATGGTATTTGGTTTAGTAGGATGTGGAAGCGGCTCAGGAGATGGTAGCCAGGCATCAAACAGTGGTTCAGGTTCTTCAGCAAAAACACAGACAGAAGAATTTAACCCGGACACAGTTGAAGATAGTATGACAATCGAAGAAATTCGTCAGAACTTAGGAGATGAAGTTAAGGTTAAAGGTGAACTTCAGTTAGGAGCTATCGCAAAATCATTCTCAAATGAATTTTGGCGTAACTTCAAGAATGGTTATGAAGCAGCAGAAAAATCACTTAAAGATGCAGGAGTTGATGTTAAAATCAAAGTAGACGGAACAACAGATGAAAGTGATGAAATCGGACAGCAGACAATGACAGATAACTTAGTTAACCAGGGATATAACGCATTAATGTTAAGCCCAATTTCAGATTCAAACTTAACATCATCAGTTGACAATGCTAAGACAAAGAAGATTCCTACAATCAACGTAAATGACGGTTTAATTTCAGCAGCAGATTATTTTGTAGGACCTGATGCTTACCAGAATGGTGAATTAGCAGCTGAATGGGTTTCAAAACAGCTTGGTGACAAAGGTGAAGTTGCTATCGTAGTAGGTATGGCAAAGGCATTTGCAGCTCGTGAAAGAACAGCAGGATTCAAAGGATGGATTAAGGACAATAACTCAGGACTTAAAGTAGTAGCAGAACAGAATGCTGACTGGGATAGACAGAAAGCAAAAGAATTAGCAAGCACATGGATTCAGCAGAACCCTGACTTAAAGGCAATCTTCTGTAACAACGATGATATGGCTTTAGGTGTTGTTGAAGCAGTAGAAGAAGCAAAAGCAGACATCTTAGTAGTAGGTGTTGACGGTATTGGCGAAGCTTATGATTCAATTAGAGAAGGTAAGTTAGATGCAACAGTTGACTCATTTGGATACTATATGTCACAGGTTGCTACAGAAGTAACATTACGTGTATTAGCAGGACAGGATATTCCAAGAGTAACACATACACCACAGGCTCTTATTGATTCAACAAACGTAGACAAAGACGCAGCTGAAATCATTGGATGGACAGATGCTAAATATGTAGCTGAATAGTAAAAAATAAAAAGGAACAGTTAGGTTTAGATAATGGGAGAAAGTGAGAACTTTCTCCCATCTATAAAGAAGGAGGAACTATTATGGCGAAGGCTGTTGAATTTGTTAATATTAACAAACGCTTTCCAGGAGTACACGTCCTTAAAGATATATCTTTTTCAGTAGAAGAAGGAGAAGTTCACGCACTATTAGGTGAAAATGGAGCAGGAAAATCAACTCTGCTTAATATTCTTCATGGTGTTTATCCGGAATATGAAGGTGAAGTAAGACTTCATGGAGAAAAAGTAAGCTTTAAAGACACAAATGATGCTATTGTAAATGGCAAAATATCTAAAGTTCATCAGGAAACACTTGTAGTAAAGGATCTTACAGTTGGTCAAAATGTAACAATGGGTTATGAACCTAAAAAAGGAATTTTTATAGATTTCAAAAAAATGAATAAAGAAGTAGATGAAATATTGGCAGAATTAAATTGTAACTTCAAATCATCTGATTTAGTTAGTACATTGACAGCAGGTGAAATGCAGATGTTAGCAATAGCAAGAGCGTTGTATCATCATTCAACGATTATTTCTCTTGATGAGCCAACAGCATCTATTACATTAAAAGAAACAGAAGCCCTTTTCGATGTAGTTAGAAAATTGAAAAAACAGGGTGTTACAATTCTTTATGTAAGCCATAGACTGGAAGAAATTTTCCAGATTTGCGACAGGGCTTCCATTCTTAGAGATGGTGAATACATTCAGACAATGGATATTGCAAACACAACAAGAGATGAACTTATACATGCAATGGTTGGTAGAAATGTATCAGCAGTTGCATCAAGACTTAAACCAAGTCCAAAAACTGATGAAGTTGTATTGAGTGTAGAACATTTAACAAATGAAAATTATAACGATGTTAGTTTTGAACTCCATAAAGGTGAAATTCTTGGTTTCTTTGGCCTGGTAGGTGCAGGAAGAACAGAAGTAATGAGAACCATTATAGGAGCAGATCAAAAAACATCCGGAAAGATTATCCTTAAAGGAAAAGAAATAAAGAATGGCTGGAATACTACAAAAGCGTTGAAGGCCGGAATAGGATTATTACCTGAAGATAGAAAAACACAAGGATTTATGAATCTTTCTAACAACTATGAAAATATAGCAATTTCAAGTTTGGAAAAATATATGAAAGGTCCGTTTACGGATGAAAAGAAGAAAATAGAAAATGCAGAACGCTTTTTTGAAGAAATGGATGTACATCCAAGAAGAGTTGATTACCTGACAAGTAATATGTCAGGTGGAAATCAGCAGAAAGTAATTTTAGCAAGATGGATGGCTACAGATGTAGATATAATCATATTTGATGAACCTACAAAAGGTGTAGACGTAGGTGCTAAAGCAGAAATTTACAGATTGATGGAAGAACTTGTTGAAGAAGGTAAGAGTATAATCGTAGTTTCTTCAGAGTTACCGGAAGCAATGGGTATTAGCGACAGAATCATCGTAATGAGTGAAGGAAACGTAACAGCTGAACTTACAAGTAAGGTTGATTTTGTAGAAGATTCAATTCTTGATTTGGCAATTGGAGGTAATTAGAATGAAAGGTATATGGAATAAATATAAACGTGAATTTGTAGTGTTAATAGCTACACTTGCAATGTGTGTAGTATTCACAGTGTTAAATAAAAATTTCTTAAATTACAGTAACTTTTTAACAGTTTTGCAACAGATGGTATTAAATGGTATACTTGCCGTAGGTATGATGTTTACAATCATTACCGGAGGTATCGATCTTTCAGTAGGATGTACATACGCAATCACAGGTATTGTAGTAGCTTCATGTACAGTTAACTATGGAATGAATCCATTTTTAGCTATTTTAGTAGGTATATTAATTGGAGCAGTTCTTGGAGCATTCAATGGTTTCCTTATTAATCAGTTAAAACTTCAGCCTTTCATTGCTACATTAGGTACAATGAGTTTATACAGAGGTATTGCTTACGTAGTAACAGGTGGTGTTCCTGTAACTAATGTCCCAACATCATACAGAGACATTTTCAATGGAATCGTGTTTGGTGGTGTAAGAAGCTACATCATCGTAATGGTAGTAGTATTCGTAATAGCCCACATTCTTTTATCAAAAATGAGAAGCGGAGATTACTTATATGCAGTAGGTGGAAATGAAGAAGCAGCTAAATTATCAGGTGTTAACGTAATTAAAACAAAGTATATTGCTTACATTTTCTGCGGAATATGTGCAGCAATAGCAGGTATGATTATGTTAGCAAGTTTAGGTTCAGCAGAAGCTACAGCAGGTCAGGCTTATGAAACAAATGCCATCGCAGCAGCAGCTATCGGTGGAACAAGAATGGCAGGTGGTAAAGGTACAGCACTTGGAACATTCATTGGAGCATTAATGCTTGCAGTATTAAAAGTAGGTATGGTAGTTATCAACGTTGACTCTTTCTGGCAGTTCGTTGTAACTGGTATTATAATCATTGTAGCTTCATACTTTGAATTTATTCAGCAGGATATTAAAGGATTTGTTGCACGTCATAAAAAAGCTGCAAACTAAATAATGGCATTATATTATGAACATTATAAGAAACTAAAATAAATATTTGATTTAAGAGGTGCAGGAATATTAATTTAAATATTTATGCACCTCTTGTTGTATAATTACATAATGTAAGTGTCAAAAGAATAAATGGCGATTGTGTTTGTGAAAATAATAAACTTGTATTTATTGACACTTAGCAATGTGAACGGAAAAATGTCAAAGGAGAAACATAAATGAAAGATAAGATTACAGTTATTGGTAGTCTGAACTATGATATTATTTTGAAAATATCAAGATTGCCATATAAAGGAGAAACATTGCCGGTAAATGAAGCTGCATACAGTGCGGGTGGAAAAGGCGCAAATCAGGCAGTTCAGGCAGCAAAGCTCCATACACCGACATATATGGTTGGATGTGTAGGAACAGATGCAGCGGCAGATTTTCTTGTAAGTACAGCGAAGCAGTATGGAGTAAACACAGATTATATAAGAAAAGTTCCGGGAAGCAGCGGAATGGGAATTATAAACGCAATTGATGACGGAAGTGTATTTGCTTGCATAGTAAGAGGTGCAAATTATGAAATAACAAAGCAGGATATAGACCATGCAATGCCAGCATTAAAAGAATCTAAAGTTTGTATTTTGCAAAATGAAATTCCTGTAGAAATGATTGAATATGCAATTGATAAAGCTAAGGAAGCCGGATGTATCGTAGTTTTAAATGCGGCTCCGGCGATAGAACTCAAAGATGAATATTTGGCGAAAACAGATATATTAGTTGTTAATGAAGTAGAAGCAGCTTTTTATTGCAAGACAGAAATTGATTCTCTTGATAAAGCAAAAGAAGAAATAAAGAAAACTGCTGAAAAATATGGAAACAATGTAATCTTTACATTAGGTAAGGATGGAGCGGTTGTATACGAAGATGGTAAAATAGAAGTAATTCCGGCAATGAAAGTAGATGCGGTAGAAACTACAGGTGCCGGAGATTCATATATTGGAGCAGTAAGTCATTCGATAGTTGAAGGAAAAGGATTAATAGAAGCTTGTAAATTTGCAACAAAGTGCAGCGCAATAACTGTATGCAGATATGGCGCACAGCCTTCAATGCCAACTTTAGAAGAAGTTGAATAGAAATGACAAAAAATGACAAAAAATGATTGAAAAGTTTTCCGCAAAAGTATAAACTATAAATAGGTATAATTTATCTAATAAAACCAAGAAGGAATAGGATATAGAAAGTATAAACTATAACTGTTTATTTATACTTTTCAATGTTAGGAGGCAGATATGATTCCATATGAAAGAAGGTTACAAATATTAGATTTACTGGAAAAAAGCGAAGTCGTATCTTTGGATGAGTTCTGCAAATCTTTAGGGGGCGTATCGGAGTCTACCGTTAGAAGAGATTTGAAGACTATGGAAAAAGAAGGAGAGATAACTTTACTCAGAGGTGGTGGTGCCTGTTTAAAGAGAGGAAGTTATGAAGTACCTGTAATTTCTAAATTTAGTAAAAATGTCGAAGAGAAAGAACGTATTGCAAAGTATGCGGCTGATTTAGTTAAAGACGGTGAATCAATTTATATTGATTCAGGAAGCACAGCTTTAATGATGATAAAATATTTGAGAGAAAAAAATATTACTGTTGTAACAACAAATGCAATGATTTATCAGGAGTTGCAGACCAATAATATTAAATGTATTGTTGCAGGAGGAGAGATTAATATAACAACTGCATCAATAATAGGAATTACAACAAATAATTTCCTTAAAAAATATTATTTTGATAAAGCATTTATTGGAATGTCCGGTTTCTCAGAAGGGGCAGGATTCAACACACCTGATTTACTTGAAGCTGAAAAGAAGCGTATAGTACATCATAATTCGACAAAATCATACGTTCTTGCAGACAGCACGAAATCAGGCAAAAATACATTATGCAAAGTTATGGAATTAGAGGAAGCAACAATAATTTGTGATAAGAAAACAAGTGTTGTTGAAGCAGGCAATAATTACATAATAGCAGAATAAACATAGTATTAAATTTGTTGCAAAAATTTTCACAAAAATAAAACATGTGAATACAAAAATAAATATTAGAGGTGTGAACTATGAAGATAGGAATTGGAAATGATCATGTTGCAGTAGACATGAAAAATGAAATTAAAGAATATCTTGAAAGCAAAGGATATGAAGTTGTAAACTTTGGAACAGATTCTAAGGAAAGATGCAATTATCCTGTTTATGGTGAGGCAGTAGCAAATGCTGTTGTAAGTGGAGAAGTAGACTGTGGTGTTTTAATCTGTGGAACAGGCGTAGGAATTTCACTTGCAGCTAATAAAGTTAATGGAATAAGAGCATGTGTATGTAGCGAACCATATAGTGCAAAATTATCGAAGCAGCATAATAATTCTAATATCATAGCATTTGGCGCAAGAGTAATTGGTGTTGAAACAGCCAAGATGATAGTAGATGAGTGGTTAAATGCTGAATATGAAGGCGGACGTCATCAGGTTAGAATTGATATGATTAAGGAAATTGAAGAAAAACAAAAACAAAAATAAAAAAGGAGATAGAGAGCTATGAAGGTAAAAAATATTTCAAATCCCGAAGAATTTTTAAAGGTTATTGACAGTTGTGAAGGCAAAGTAGAATTAATTACAGATGATGGAGACAGATTAAATTTAAAATCAAAATTATGCCAGTTAGTTTCATTATCAACAATTTTTTCGTCAGCAGCAAAAATACCTGAAATGGAAATTATTGCCCATGAATTGGAAGATTCTAAAAAGATAATGGATTATCTTATGCGTGGATAAATAAAAAAGTAACTTAATATTTAAAGGAATACTAATAAAGCCGATGCGAAAGCATCGGCTTTATGTTATAATGTGCGATATGGGTAATGAAATAAAAAAAGACAAGGAGAAGAGTTTTATGAAACGAAGAAACAAAGGTTTAATGTTGCTTGTTACATTGCTGTTGATAACATTATTTTCAACAACGGTATTTGCAGCAGATGAAGCAGAGTATGTTCCTAAATTATTTGGGACATTTTGGGCGTTGATACCGCCACTTGTGGCAATTGTACTTGCATTGATTACAAAGGAAGTTTATAGTTCATTGTTTATCGGAATTGTAATTGGTGGAGTACTATATGCGGGTGGTTCATTTGAAAAAACACTTACACATGTACTTAGTGATGGAATAGTTGGTTCACTTTCAGATTCTTATAATGTTGGTATTTTAGTATTCTTAGTTGTTCTTGGAACAATAGTTGCATTGATGAATAAGGCAGGAGGATCAGCAGCGTTTGGAGAATGGGCTTCTAAGCACATTAAGACAAGAGTAGGAGCACAGCTTGCAACTATAGCACTTGGTTGTTTGATTTTTGTAGATGACTATTTTAACTGTCTTACAGTAGGTAGTGTTATGAGACCTGTAACAGACAGACATAATGTATCAAGAGCTAAGCTTGCATATTTAATAGATGCTACGGCAGCTCCCGTATGTATTATTGCACCGATTTCTTCATGGGCAGCAGCAGTTACAGGATTTGTAAAAGGTGAGGACGGATTTGTAGTATTTATAAAATCAATACCATATAACTATTATGCTTTATTGACGATTGTTATGATGATTACAATTGTTGTAATGAAAGTAGATTTTGGCTCAATGGCAAAGCATGAAGCAAATGCAGCTAAAGGCGATTTGTTTACAACAGGTAAAAAAATATATGAAGAAATTGATAATGAAGGAAAAGAGAAAAAAGGTAAAGTATGTGACCTTGTAGTTCCTGTAATTACACTTATTATATGCTGTATTATTGGCATGATTTATACGGGAGGATTTTTCTCAGGTACAGATTTTGTGACAGCATTTTCAAATAGTGATGCATCAGTTGGTTTAGCATTAGGTAGTATATTTGCACTTGTTATTACATTAGTATTTTATGTTGTACGAAGAATATTACCGTTTAATGAGTGTATGGATTGCCTTCCGGAAGGATTTAAGGCAATGGTTCCTGCAATTCTTATTTTAACATTTGCATGGACATTAAAGAACATGACAAGTAGTTTAGGAGCAGCAGAATTTGTTGAAGTAATAATGAAGAATAGTGCTGAAGGTTTTGCAATATTCCTTCCTGCGGTTATATTTGTAGTAGGATGTGGACTTGCATTTGCAACAGGTACATCATGGGGAACATTTGGTATCCTAATTCCTATTGTTGTACAGGCATTCCAGAAAACTGATCCTGCAATGATGATTATTGCCATATCTGCATGTATGGCAGGAGCTGTTTGCGGAGACCATTGTTCTCCAATTTCAGATACAACAATTATGTCATCGGCAGGAGCACAATGCGAACATACAAATCATGTATCTACACAGATTCCATATGCAGTAACAGTTGCTGTAGTTTCATTTATAACATACATAATTTCAGGAGCATTGCAGAAAGCAGCAGGAATTGGATGGGCTGCACTTCCTATCGGAATTATTCTTATGATTGGAACTATTGTAGGAATTAAAGTTTTAGGCTCGGGAAAAGAAGTAGTTAATGACTAGTATTACAAATAAAAAACAGCATAAAATATAATTGAAAACAGTATGAAATATAATTAAAAAACAGTATGAAATATGATTAAAAAATCAAAAGATAATCAAAAGAAAAATGAATTCATTTAAAGAAACAGTGGCTAATTTATCATAGTCACTGTTTCTTTTGTAGTTGAAGTCTGTTGTTCATTTTTTATCTGTTTTCCTTCTGAATTTATATGATAATTGTCAGTATAAATAAGCTGTGAAACGGGAACAATTTCATATCCTTTATTCTTTAACCCTTCAATAATTTTAGGAAGAGCCTGAGCAGTATATTTTGCTCCGTTATGCATTAGAATAATTGCACCGGCCTTTAATTCCTTATTGTTAAGAACTTCATTTACAATTGCATCAACACCATAGTTTTTCCAATCTAAAGAATCTACAGACCATTGAATTGAGAAATAACCACATTCCCTAGCTTTAACAATTACATGATTATCATAATCGCCGTAGGGTGGCCTAAACAAATTCATTTGATAGGAAGTTAGTTTCTTAACATCTTCTGTTACAGGATCAAGTTCATTGCATATTTCTTCGTTTGACAGTGAACTCATATTTTTATGATTAGCACTATGATTTCCTAAATCGTGCCCCTGTTCATAAATTGCTTTTACATCATTAGGATATTGTTTAACCCATCCGCCTGTCATAAAAAAGGTTGATTTGACATTGTTTTCTTTTAAAATATTTAATATTTTTTGAGTGTCTTCATTTCCCCATGCTGCATCAAAGGTTATGGAAATCTGAGGTTTATTGGTATTTACACAATAAATTGGAAGCTCTTTTGCAGCAGATGAAACAGGAAGAGAATTAAATGTTTCTTTATAAGAAAATCCCTGAAAATAATATGTAACAACAATCGCAAATGCAATAAAGAAAAGCCAGGAAATACTCCTTTTTGTCATACTAAGATATTCAGAATTTTTAGACATTATAGCCTCCCCGTGTTTTATTATAAAATCTATGCTAAAGGCGATTAAAATATGAATGATATCGAAAAGAGTTCTGGAGAGTTTTAGAAAAAAATGAATTAATCGTAAGAGCTTGTTTTACTATTTTATTGAATGTCTGTTATAATTACTTTATAGAGATCTAATTAGGTATTGAACAATTTATAGTGTAAAATGGATATTGAACACATAGGAACTAATCGGATATAATAAATACAATTATTAGTAAAAAGAAGGAGATGTATTATGAGTATTCAATCAGATGTAGAAATGTTATCTGTACAGACGGTAGAAATTTATGCAAAAAAGAATAATATATCTACAAGTGAAACTTATGAGTTGTTTTATAACCATCAAGTGTTTGAGAAAATAATGCTTCAACATGAGTATTTACATCAGGTTAGCATTGATGAGGTTATGGAATATGTAAATAAGGTAATAGAAGATGATTCACACCGATTAATTGTTTTTCATGGTACGACAAAATTATTTGACAAAATAGATTTAACAAAATCGCATAATCGTAGAGATTTTGGAAAGGGATTTTATACAACAATTCTTGAAAAACAGGCTAAAGAATGGGCGTATAGATTAAGCTTAAGAGAAGAAACTAAGTTTTATTATGTATATCAATTTATATTCAGTGAATCTGATTGTCTTAAAATTAAAAGATTTGATTCATTAAACGAAGAATGGTTAGAATTTATTAAAGAAAACAGAGCCAAAGGTGGTATACAGCATAGATATGATGTGGTTATAGGACCGGTGGCTGATGATAATACTATGGAAACGGTACAACTGTATATTGCAGGTGTATTAAAAGCAAATGAAGCGGTAGAGAGGCTTAGATATAGTCAGGTAAATAATCAGGTATCTTTTCATAATGAAAAGGCTTTAAAGCATTTGAAATTTGTAAGGAGAGAAAAATATGATGGAAACAATATATACTTTTAATGGCAAAGATATTACGATGAATATATGTGTTCAGATAAGAGCAGTAGTAGATATTATCCAGAAAGAATTAAATATTCCCTTTGTAGAAGCAATAGGTTTGTTTTATAATTCACAAACTTATAAAATACTACAGAATACAGAAACTGCTCTTTGGGCAGAATCACCGGAATATATTGCAGACCAGTATTTTGCAGAAAGTAAGTGAAAAGAATAAAAAGCAATAATAGTTTTGTAAGAAATGGAGCTGTCACACTAAGTAATTAGTACGCAGCTCCATTTTACCGTTACATCAGAATACATGAAAAGTTAAAGAAACCTATGTTTTATTATAAAATCTATGCTTTATTATAAAATCTATGCTAAAGGCGATTAAAATATGAATGATATCGAAAAGAGTTTTGTAGAGTTTTAGAGAAAAAATGAATTAATCGTAAGAGCCTGTTTTACTATTTTAGTAAAGAGATGTTAAATATAGGGCAGGATACACGAGTTTGTTAAAGTCTAAAGCACTTCAAAAGCCCTATAAATTAAAAAAATTGTTAAATATAGGGCAAGATACACTGGTTCGCCAAAGTCCAAAGCACTTCAATATCTTAACAAAAATCAAGTTTTAACTTTCATTCACGCAGTAAGTATGAAATTTTTATGTAGCCATTGATATGAGAATTGACTTAAAGCTTTTGCAAAGTAAAAGACGTATATGATTACAAATTTATAGATTATAGAGTATAATAAGCGATGAGTAAAATAGTTGAAGAAATAATACTAATAATTTAAGAGCATGTCAGATAAAATGAAATAATAAAGGATTAAACAAATGAGATACATGAGAAAATCAAAACGCAGAAAAGAAAGAATGAAGAAAATCGGAATACTATTAATAGTTGCATTAGTGGCTATGGTTGCATGGAAGGCAAGTGAAATTTATTATGGCAAAATAAATTTGAGCAAGTTAGAAAATATGGAAAGACCGGATTGGATAGATGTCCAGATTATAGATGTGGATGGAGCATCAAGAAGTGGAGAAAAACTTGACAGCGTTAAAGATATAGTTATTCACTATGTTGGAAATCCGGGAAGTACAGCACAGCAAAACCATGATTTTTATGCAGGAGACCAGTCAAATGTAAGTTCTCATTTTGTGGTTGGATTAGATGGCGAAGTAATTCAATGTATCCCGTTAGATGAAATGTCAGCAGCAAGCAATTGGAGAAATAATGACACTATATCAATAGAGGTATGTCATGCGGATAAATCAGGAAAATTTAATAAAAAGACATATAAATCTTTGGTAAAACTTACTGCATGGCTAGAAATGGCATGTGGGTTAAATGAAGACCATGTAATTAGACATTATGATATAACAGGAAAAGAATGCCCAAGATACTATGTTAAACATGAAGATGCGTGGAAAAAATTTAAAAAAGATGTAAAGAAATACAGAAAATAATCTGAAAAAACCATAAGAAAATGCTCACGTGAAAATAACAAAAAAGAAAAAGTTATACGAATATAATCACTGAAAAGAAGCGAAGCGGATTTGGCATGTCAGGAAGAAAAAATAAAAGAAAATTTGCCTAAAGTGGCTATTATATGTGAATATGATGCAATGCCTGAAATTGGACATGGTTGTGGGCATTCGGCAAGTTGTGCAGCAGGAATTATATGTGCACTTGCAATTAAAGAAGAACATAGTGAGTATAGAAACCGATAATTGAGATTTTTTATACATATGTCCTTAAAAAAGGCAAAATTGGGGCAAATTCTTAATTTTACTAATTTTCCCTTTAAGAAATAAAAAAATGTATTATAATATGTTAGGTGTGTAAAACACAAAAATATATGAATAAGGAAGAAAAGTATGGGAAATCAAGTTAAAAAAATGGGAAAAGCATTAATGCTTATTCTTGCAATGGTGGTATGCTTTAACATTGGTGTTATGGCTCAGGAAATAGAGGCAACAACGGCACCGGACAATGTAAAAGAAGTAGAGACAACAAAGCCCTCAGGAGAAACAGAAACGACAAAACCTGCAGGTGAAGTTGAAACAACAACTAAAGCAAATGAGACAGAGACAACAAAGCCTTCAGGAGAAACAGAAACAACAACTCCTAGTGGAAACAATAATGGAACAAATACAACACAGCCAAATGTAAGAATTTTATTTGTTGGTAACAGTTCAACTTATTATAATGATATGCCACAGATGGTAAAAGGACTTGCAGTAGCTGATGGAATGAATGTAACAATTCAGGCGCTTACAGCAGCAAATTATAAACTTTATCAGTTCGCTAATGAAAAGGATACATATGGTTCTCAGCTTATAAGTGCATTAAAAAATTATAAGTGGGATTATGTAATTCTTCAGGACCACAGAGAAATGATTATCACAGATATTGCAAAAACTCAGACAGCAATTGAAACATTGAAACCATTAATTCAGAGTTCAGGTGCAAAGATGCTTCTTTATGATACACAAGCGGATTATATTGGAAGAAGTTTTACTGCAACAGGATATAGTTACTATTTATCACATAATGAAATACAGCATTATATGATAAAGGGTTATTACATGATGGGAAATAAGTATGGTGCACAGGTTATTTCATCAGGAGTTAATTTTGAAAGATGCTTAAAACAGTTCCCTGATATAAAATTATACAATGCGGATAACATACATCCTACACCTACAGGAAGTTATTTGGCAGCGTGTACAATTTATGGAACAATATTTAATACAACTGCATTAGAAAATAAGTATTTACCTGAAAGTGAATACGATTCTAATGGACTTCTTAAGAAAGTTACTAAAGAAGCTGCTTTAAAAATGCAGGCTATAGCAGACCCAAGACTGACAATTGATACTTCATATGTAGAGGTAAATAAAGGCTTTAATTCAAAAGTAACAGCAACATTGATTGCAAATGAAAAGAATGAAATTTTGAAAGATTATAAAAATGAAATTCAGTATTCAAGTTCAAACGATACAGCTATTTCAGTAAACAAATATACCGGAAGTTACAATGCAATTGGCGTTGGAGATTCAATGATAATGGCAACAACAGACAGTGGATTGATTACAATGTGTACAATAAGTGTAAAGCAGCCTTCGACATCATTTGCAATTAACGAAACAGGAATAGCCAAATTATATAAGGGCGATACTATTCAGTACACAACAAAGATAGCACCAAGTGATACAACAGATACAGTTAAATGGACAAGTAATAACACATCTGTAGCAACTGTAAGTGATACAGGTCTTGTTACAGCAAAGAAAGTAGGAACTGCAAAAATAACAGCAACTACAACAAGTGGTATTAAGGCAGTACGTTACATAAGAGTAAAACTTATTAAACCTAAAAATGTAAAAGTTAAAAAGCTTTCAACAAAAGCAAAAGGAAGCAGATATGCAAATATAAGAATTACATGGACAAAGAATACTAATGCAGTTAAATATTATGTATATCGTTCATCAGGTTCAGGATACAAAAAAATTGCTACAACTAAAAAGCCGAAATACACAGACAAAAATAAGAAAAAAGGTGTTAAATACTATTACAAAGTTAGAGCGGTTTATTCAAATACAAAATGTAATAGCACATTATCGGAAACAAAATCAATTTCTTTAAAATAAAATGATTTAAAATCGATTTATTAGAAAGAAAACGGAGTTGACATTTCAGTATTATTTCAATATAATTACACAAGAATTTAATAGTCCGTGAGGGAGTAGTTCGCGTGAAAACGTGATTTGTCAACAATCCCGATAGCGTAGCTATCTGGCAAATATTAAAGAATGAGACTTATGGTTTTGAAGATACCAATATTGGTATCTTCAAAATTGTGAGTCTTTTTTATATTTGTGATGTTAAATCAGATAAGATTAAATAGGCTCCAGGTAAGATAAAATGAATATTTATGAATTCATTTAGATGTTAGATTATAAAATATAAATCTTTTGTCTTAGATAAATGATATTGATATTTCAATAATTTACATGGGAAATAAATTATTGAATATAAATACAAGAGATATACTATGAACAAAGCGGATATTAAATCTAATTCTATTATACAAAATGGCAGGAGATAAAAATGGAATATTTAGTTGAATTCTTATTGTTAGGAGTTGGACTTGCAATGGATGCGTTTGCAGTGTCTATTTGCAAAGGATTAGCTATGCGCAAAGTCAATAAAAAACAGGCAGTTATCATAGCGCTGTTTTTTGGTGGCTTTCAGGCAATTATGCCGGTTATCGGATGGCTTTTATGCAAAGGTTTTCAAACTTATATAGAAGCTTTTGATCATTGGATAGCTTTTGCATTATTAGCATTTATCGGAGTAAAGATGATTATCGAAACCTTGAGGGAAAAGGAAGACGATGTAGTTATTGAAGAAATGGATCCGCCACTTGATATGAAAGAAATGCTTATGCTTGCAATTGCAACAAGCATAGATGCTTTGGCAGTTGGTATATCTTTAGCAGCTCTTGACAGACCAATAGTGGAATCAGCAGCCATTATCGGTGTGGTTACATTCGTTATATCTATTATTGGTGTTTATATTGGAAAATTTTTTGGAAACAGATACAAAAAAAGAGCAGAACTTACAGGTGGAATTATTTTAGTATTGATAGGTGTAAAAATTCTGTGTGAACACATGGGATGGATAGCATTTTAAATTCTGTAATGAAAATAAATAAAATGAATGAAATTCATTTTTTATAAATGTTCTCAACAAATAGCCGCCGACCGGAGGGAGGGGCAGTACATCTTTTTATGGAGGAAAAAGATATGATAAAAACAATAATAACAGCATTAGTACTTTTGGTAGTTGGATTTATATTGCTGGTTAAAGGAGCAGATTTTTTTGTAGAAGGAAGTGCAAGCGTTGCGAAAAAATTAAAGATTCCATCACTTGTAATTGGTATGACAATTGTGGCAATGGGAACCAGTTTGCCTGAGTGCTCAGTAAGTATCATTGCTTCATTAAACGGAAGTAATTCTTTATCAATCAGCAATGCAGTTGGTTCAAATATATTTAATCTTATGGTTGTGTGTGGAATTTGTACTTTATTTATTCCGCTTGAAGTAGCTAAAGATACAATAAAAAGAGATTTTCCATTTTCAATAGCATGTACACTCCTTTTATTATTTACAGGTTATACATCAATGACATTGGGAAGAACAGAGGGAATAGTATTTTTAGTTTGCTTTGCATTTTTTATTCTTATAATGGTTAAAAGTGCAATGAAATCAAGAAAGATTTCAAATGAGGCAATGCAGGAAATTGATGAAGAACTTGAAGAAATATCAGAGGATTTGTCAGGAATAAAATGTTTGTTGTATATAGTTGGAGGAGCTATTGCAATAAAATTTGGTGGTGATTTTGTTGTAAATGGTGCTACTTCTATAGCAAGAACAGCAGGAGTGACAGAAACCGTTATAGGACTTACTATCGTAGCACTTGGAACCAGCCTTCCTGAACTTGTAACATCAATTGTGGCAGCTAGAAAGAAAGAAGTTGATATGGCTGTTGGTAATGTAATAGGTTCGAATATATTTAATATTTTGATGGTACTGGGAATTGCAGCAACAATAAGTCCGATTACATTTTTAACAGAAAACATAATAGACATTATGGTATTAGTAGTATTTAGTGGTCTTGTATGGGCATTTGCATGGACAAAGAAGCAACTTGATAAAAAAGAAGGAATAATAATGTTAGTTCTTTATGCTATTTATACAGTTTATATTATTATGAGATAAAAGAAGTTCCACATTTAGAATCGAATGATCACGAGATGATTACGGAAGTGTAAGACTAAAATCCACTTTGCCCCACACTTCAAAGTGAAAATAAACTTTTAATTTCACAAATGATTACGGAATATTAAGTTTAGTTTGACAATAAAAAAAGAGTGGTTTATAATCACATTAATTAGGTGCATTTGCACAATATATCAGTAAGGCTATGACGAAGAGAAGTAACATAGATTATCGCTTCCAGAGAGCGGATGATGGTGAGATGTCCGCAGAATGAATTTATGTGAATAACACTTTCGAGCTTCAATCCGAAAGCAATGGCAAGTAGGTGCGACGTGGTTGTACGACACACAACAGGGTTTATCCCATGAGTGGCTGCAATGCAGCAAATCAGGTGGTACCGCGGAATAAGTTAGATTAACTGTCCGTCCTGAACTGTAGTAGTTTAGGATGGGCTTTTTTTGTTTGAATTTGCTATAAAATTTGAACAATATAGTTTAATTGTTTTCCTAAACAATATATAAAAATATGAAGGAGACTAACAGAATGGATACAAACACAAATAACATTTATCGTGATGTTACAATGGACAACATATCTGAAGCAAATGTTGGACAGACAATGAAGATTTGCGGATGGGTTGAAAACATCCGTGACCATGGTGGTGTTTCATTTATCGATTTAAGAGACATGTATGGTCAGATGCAGGTAGTAATGAGAGATACTTCATTACTTGATGGAATTAATAAGGAAGATTGTATTTCTGTAGAAGGACCAATTCAGCATAGAGATGAAGAAACATACAATGATAAGATTGCAACAGGAACAATCGAATTAGAAGCAAAGAAAGTAACAGTTTTAGGAAAAGTTTACAGACAGCTTCCATTTGAAATAATGACATCAAAGGAAACAAGAGAAGATGTTAGATTAAAATATCGTTATCTTGATTTGAGAAATAAGAAAGTAAAGGATAACATGATTTTCAGATCAAAGGTTATTTCTTTCTTAAGAGAAAAGATGACAGAGATGGGATTCTTAGAAATTCAGACACCAATTCTTTGTGCATCATCTCCTGAAGGCGCAAGAGATTACATTGTACCTTCAAGAAA
>NZ_FR878187.1:84200-150533 GCF_000434315.1 Eubacterium sp. CAG:156
CTTCCACAGGCACCACAGCAATATAAACAGTTGCTTATGGTATCAGGATTTGACAAATATTTCCAGATTGCACCATGTTTCAGAGATGAAGATGCAAGAGCAGACCGTTCACCGGGAGAATTTTATCAGTTAGATTTTGAAATGAGCTTTGCTACTCAGGAAGATGTTTTCAGAGTAGGTGAAGAAGTATTAAGTGCAACATTTGAAAAATTTGCACCTGAAGGATTTGAAGTAACAAAGGCTCCATATCCTATTATCAGTTATAAGCAGGCAATGCTTGAATTTGGTACAGATAAGCCTGATTTAAGAAACCCATTAAGAATAGTTGATGTTACAGATTTCTTCCAGAGATGTACATTTAAGCCATTCCATGGTAAGACAGTAAGAGCTATTAAAGTTCATGCTGATATGTCAAAGGGATTCCATGAGAAATTATTGAAATTTGCTCAGAGCATCGGAATGGGAGGACTTGGATATCTTGAAGTTAAAGAAGATATGACATATAAGGGACCAATTGATAAATTTATTCCGGATGACATGAAGACAGAAATTAAGGAGATTGCAGGATTAGAAGCAGGAGATACAATTTTCTTTATCGCTGATAATGAAAAGCAGGCTGCTTTATATGCAGGTGAAATCCGTACAGCATTAGGAGAAAGACTTGATTTAATTGAAAAGAATGCATATAGATTCTGCTACATCAATGACTTTCCAATGTATGAATATGATCCTGAAGCAAAGAAGATTATATTTACACATAACCCATTCTCAATGCCACAGGGTGGACTTGAAGCATTAGAAACAATGAAACCTGAAGACATTCTTGCATACCAGTATGATATTGTATGTAACGGTGTTGAATTATCATCAGGTGCTGTTAGAAATCACGATATGGAAATCATGGTTAAAGCATTTGAAATTGCAGGTTATACAGAAGATGATTTGAAAGAAAAATTCGGAGCACTTTACAATGCATTCCAGTTTGGAGCACCTCCACATGCAGGAATGGCTCCTGGTGTAGACCGTATGATTATGCTTCTTACAAATGAAGAAAATATCAGAGAAATTATTCCATTCCCAATGAATGGTAACGCTCAGGATATGATGTGCGGAGCTCCTAGTGAAGTTACAGAACAGCAGCTTAGGGAAGTTCATATTAAAGTAAGACAGTAATAAAGATATATATGCAGACTCCGGCATCAATGCCTGAGTCTGCTTTACTTTATGGATTTTAGTCTGCCTTAAACAATCACACAGAGTGTGATTATACGCGAAATGGAGGAAAAATATGTACGATACAGTTATTTTTGATTTAGATGGAACGTTACTTAACACAATAGATGATATAGCAGCAGCAGTACAATATGCTCAGAAAAAATATGGCTTTCCGGTTCACACAGTAGACGAAGTAAAAAAACACGTCGGAAATGGTCTTAGACTTTTGATGCACCGTTCAATTCCTGAAGGTGAAAATAATCCGGATTTTGATAAGATATTTGCTGATTTTAGTGAGTATTATCAGAAACATTGTCAGGTAAAAACAAGAGCTTATGACGGTATATTAGATTTGATAAAAGAATTAAAAAAACGAAATATTAAAATGGCAATTGTATCAAATAAGAATTACAAGGCAGTTGAATCTTTAAAAGATATTTATTTTGAAAGTTTAATAGATGTTGCATTAGGAGAAAATGAAGCTGGCGGAATTAAGAAGAAACCGGCAAAAGATATGGTTATGTCGGCACTCGAAAAATTAGACAGCACACAGGAAAAATCAATTTATGTAGGAGATTCAGAAGTTGATAGTCAGACTGCTGTTAATTCAGGACTTGATTGCATTCTTGTAAGTTGGGGATTCAGAACAAAAGACATTTTAGAAAAACTTACTTATAAGAAAATAATAGATGAACCAATGGAATTATTAGATGTGATTGCGTAAGTAATATAATAAAGAGGGGCGAACTTATTCGTCCCTCTTTATTATTAAATATAGATTATAAAACATTTGTTAGGCAGGTAGTGACCATTTTTTAGTATTAACTAAACAGGGTTTTCATTGTATCTAATGTTCGCCCGACTTTATCATTAGTTACTTTCAAGACTATCATTCTGATAGATAATATTTCCTAAAAGACCATTTGAGTACGTAAGTTTTTTACGCTTAAAATGATTCAATATCTGAATCCACAATCTAATGAAATCTTTGCTACAAAATATAAGAAAAAGAACAAGTCCTAATAAGGATGTGTATTTACCAACCTTTATAAGAGGTGCATGATAAACTAATTTAATAATATGATGTCCTGATGAAAGAGAAAATCCTAAAAAGGCATTATCAGTCATAGAGTAATCGATTTTTTTGCCGTCAACATATACTGAGAATCCTTTGTCGTAAGGAATTGTTGTAGTAAAATAACTATCTTTATCTAAAGTAATGTTCCCTGTAATCATATTATTTTTATAAGCGATATCAGTCATCATTGTAATGTTGTTTTTTAAAGCAGAAATCTGGTTATAATCAATTTTGTAAATTTCAAATTCACTAAATTCGAAGCTGCATCCTTTAGGAAAACGAATGTTTAATATATTATTGTCAGCAGAATCTGATACAACAAATTTAAAATTAAAATTTTTATTAGGATAAGTAGAATTAAGACCACTTAAACTATTTTGAATACCATTAATTTTAATCGTTGAACGGTTTATGCCATATCCTTTGATATTGCATTTTATAATATAAATGCAATCTTTTAAATTATCAGGAATCTCAACATTAAAAGTTTTTGCATCTTTCATAGTATCAACATGATAATATCCATCTGTAGTACGCTCCAATTTCAAATCCATATTAAGGTTAACTTTCTTTAACATAGAATGATAAGAAGATTCGACGTCGTCATCTACAACAATATATTTTAATAAAGCAACCTCTTTTTCTTCCGGTGAAAGAGAAAGATATTCGTCTAAACTCATAGTATCTTTAGATGCAAATCCAAGAGAATAAGCATTATCTGATTTATATACTTTTACATCTCCTGACTGGCAGACTGCTTTGTAACCAGCAGGAGCAGTTGTGGTAGAAGCGATGTATTTAACACCCATAAGCGTTTTAAACAAAACATCATTTGACGAAGTGATGGAAATGTCATTAACGGTAGGGTTACTAAGCTGAAGGTCATAATTACACATATTTAAATAAGGCTTATTAAAAACAGATGAGTAACAGCTCTCTGAAAAATATTTCTTTCCGTAAATAATGTTATTTGTAAATTTACTATCAGTTATATTACTTGTTCTGAAAAATGTATCATCACCATTTAATGCAATTGCAATAGCAGCGTTTTTACTTTTATCATAATATTTTGCGGCATCTTTTTTTGTAACCAAGGTGTCAGAAGCATTTCCAACATAGCAACAGAAAATGGCAATTAAGATTGTAGGCAACATAAAAACATAGTTCTTTTTTATTTGGCAATATGCAGCAATAAAACAAAAAGTAATAATAAGGTCAATAACTATTGCAATGTATATTGGATTTTCATGCATAAATGAAGAAATTGCAATAAGAACTAATATGCCAAATGTAACGAATGCTAATTTACCAGTTTCATATTTTTTAGCTAATAAATCCCTTACAAAAAATGCGGTAACAAGCAAAATTAAAGGAACAAATGGAATAAGAGCTTTCCCTCTAATGTATAGAAAACCGTTTAATAAATATTGACCTACAGGAAATGCTGAAACAAACAAAATACAAATGCAAAGAAACTTCTTTGAAAAATCTTTGCTTAATATTAATATGCAGGCTAAAGCTAAAAATGCAATAGCAGTCACACCCATTCCATAAGGTGTGTAAAACATTTCGTTATTAGGAAACTGAGGTATAAATAATTTAGCTAAAGAAATTGATTTACCATCAGAAGAACCACGTCCTGATAAAATAGCAGCAAGACTTGGAAGTAAAATTACTGCGGAAAGCAAAATTCCAATAATTGAACTTGCACCATATCTTAAAGCAAAGAACCAAAACGGCTTTTTACCAGCAGGAAGTTTGTAGTATAGTTCCTGATTTTCTTTGTACTCAAAAAATTTGTAAATAGCATAAATACTTATAGCAACAATTCCTGACACAGCAAAGAAATAACTTGTCAAAAACATACATGTAATGCTTAGAATAAGAAGTATCTTTCTGTCTTTTTTATATAAACGGTCAACACCAACTAAAGCTAATAATAAAAATGGAATATAATCCATGAACATTACCTGCTTATGGCTGTGGTACAATAATGGACCGGCGCAGGCAAATAAAAAAGTAATAAAATAAACAGTGCTTCGATTCATGTTGTTGTGTGATTTAAGCCAAAAGTAGAAAATATAAACAGATAACAAAACAACTACAATACTTGAAATGCTTATATATAATGCCATTTGGACATTTGGTAAAAAATAACTTATTAAAATAATTGGATTCATAAATCCGTAATAAGAAAAATTATACGCATTTTGTCCGGCACCTAAATTAAGATTAAACTCAGGAAAAAGTCTTCCCGTATCATAAAATGACTGCCTAAAATAATCAGGGAGTACACTGTGCTGGGACAGCCAGTCTACGGAAGAACCATAAATATAATCAGAACCTGTTATAAGAAAAACAATTCCAAGAATAAAAGCAGTCACAAAAGAAAGGTAAATGAAATCATTTAACTCTATATATCTTTTGGACGATTTTTTAATAGATTTAATAAAATTCATAATTTACTCCTTTTCCCGAAAACAAATTTTATTTTTATCTTACATAAATAATGTACAATTCAAAATTTAAAGAACCATATTGAAATATCTTAAGTATTCTTTAAGAATGAAAAAAAGACCGCTTCGTATGTTACAATAAGTCGAAATAAAAAATTACCGGATAATCTTTAAAATAGAAAATAAAATGAACTAGGTTTAGATTTTATAAATATTTCCGATGAGATAAAAGGAAAGGAGAAAGTAGCACACAGTATTTTGCGTTAAGAAAGCAAAAAAATACTTATTTTGTAAAATTTCAGGACATGCGATATAGTCGGCTACAAAAAATAATTTATGAAGAAAAATGTAAAAATAAAGAAAAAAATAGCGATTGTTTCTACAGTAATTGTAATAATAGCAATAGTTGTGGCAACGATAATGGGAATAGAATACGGAAAATTTTTATTTATTCCGTCTGTAAAAAATAAGCAAATGGACGAGCTTGATTTAGAAAAATATAATAAATTAATGATTGTGGCGCATCCTGATGATGAACTTATATGGGGTGGAGTGCATCTTTTAGAGGATGATTATTTGGTTGTGTGCATAACAAGAGGATATGATAAAACAAGAAAAAAAGAATTTGAAAATGTAATAGAAGCAACCGGTGATAAAGGAATTATATTGTCATATCCTGATAAAATAGCAGGTCAAAGAAGTGATTGGGGCAGATGGAAAAAAGATATTGAAAAAGATATTGAGACAATAATTAATTATAAGAATTGGGACGAAATAGTAACTCATAACGAAAAGGGAGAATATGGGCACATACATCATATAATGACACATAATCTTGTAGATGAAGCTTGCGATAAAACAGGGACTAATGCAAAAGTCATGTATTTTGGAAAATATTATAAGAAAATAAATATACCCGAAACAGGGTTTGAAAAGATAGATGAAGATTTGCTTAAACAGAAAGATGAAATATCAAAACTTTATCCAAGCCAGAAAAAGACAATTGATAAATTGCATCACATGTTTCCGTATGAAAATTGGACAGAGAGGGAGTAAGAAAAAATATGGGAATAGATTTCGTACAAATCTATTTCCATATTTTTTCTAATCTATCCCGCAGGCTTTTTTTGCAAGCATATCAGCAAGATCGTTATATTTGTCACCGGAATGACCTTTAACTTTACAAAATGTAATGTCAACTTTTTTCTTTGCCTGTTCATAGTATTTTTTATAGGCAATTGTGCCAGGCTTATTTGCACGCCAATCGCCCGTACACCATTTTTCTATACCGGCATAATCGTGGTAAATTGCGATATGTTTTATGCCGTGTTCTATAGCAAAATCCATTGCTGCCATTGAACCAAATATTTCACCTGAGACATTTCGCATAGAAGCGAGTTCAGGGTCATCAAAATCTTTAGAAAGATGAAATTCCTCTCCATTATAGAAAATAACACAACCATATGAAAAATGCTTTGTAGCAATATTATAACTTCCGTCTACATAAGCAACGGCTTTTACGGAATTAGAAAATGGTTTGTCATCATCTTCAACAGATTCTTTTATGACAGGAAAATCAGAATCATCAACAGAATCGTCAGATGGCATATCGAAGAGAGACATCTGCTTACTTTCCAAATTAAGATATGCGTAGGCGTCAGCCATATTTGTGAAACTTTTATACAAGGCACCGGGATATCCGTTTACACTTGCTTTACATTCATCCCACGTTTCAAATATTCCGTTTGTTCTTCCAACTTTAACAGCATATATTTTTTTTGCCATAAAACATATTCCTTCCGTAATTATTTTGTGGTTGTTTCTAAATCCTTTTTGGATGTAGTTTTAGAAACTGATTTATCTTTAACTTTAGAAGTAGTTTCTGAATTGTTTTTAGAAGTAGTTTCTAAATTATTTTTATTATAAGTAGTCTCAGAAGGATATTCCATATATTCTTCGCTTTCATCAGTCTCTTTACCATCTTTCCAAGGATTTCCTGCAACCGGGTCAGTAGGGTCCCAATTAGCTCTCTCATCGTTTAAGTCGATTTTTTTTACTTTTTTAATTTTTACAGGTGGAACTTCTGAATCTGAATCGTAAATTGTAACAGGAGTTCCTTTTGGACAATTATCATATATCCATTTTATTCCGTTAATGTTAAGTCTTACACAGCCAAGGGAAGCGTTGCTTCCAAGTTTATTATATTCTTCACTTTCCAAATCATCGTTGTGTGCACTGTAATATGGAATAGAATGAAGCATGATTGAACCGTTGATACGGATTGCATATTGGGCATAAGAACCATCAACCATTAGTCTCCAAGGATAATAATCGCTTGTTTTAAATGAACCTGTAGGGGTGTCTTTTACATCTTTTCCGACAGAGCACATAAATCCTTTATAAGGAATGGAGTATCTTCCGTTCTTGTCAATTCCATATATAATTACATAATTCTGAGTTCTGTTAACTCTTATCTGATAAGGAAAATCAGCATCAAAATCAATCAAATGCTTTGCAGCATCGCCTGAAGGAGCTGTACTCATTTCTTCTATGGCAGAATCAGCAGGATTGTATGATGTTGTTTCTTCAAATGAAGATGAATCTTCGGTATTTTTTGTTGTAAGTTTTTCGGAATTACTTTTATTATTCATATTTGCATCAGACCTGTGTTCGGTTATTGATATTAAGAATATGCTGATTATTGCAAATAATGCTAAAAATATTATTACAAGTACGTATTTGTTTATTGGATTATTTTTTTTCATGTGTATTAATTCTCATCTTTCAAGTTTTGTCATATAAAGTAAATAAATAAGAAGGCATATATTAATTATGATATGATGCCGGAACAAAAAGTCACCGACTTTGATGCCTGTTTTCTCACATAATTCTATTGTAAAAATGGAGTAATTGCAATAGGCGGATTTTGTAAATTTAATTAAATTTTATTTATGAATCTAACGTTGACTATCAAATTGTGGTTTGTTATTATTTTATAAGGGTTAGACGCCACATACTTTGTTTTGTGAAAGGAGAAACACATGAGATATACAAAACAAGAAATTATTAAAATTGCAGATGAAGAAGATGTTGAATTTATACGTCTTCAGTTCACAGATTTATTTGGGACATTGAAGAATGTTGCAATAACAAGAAGTCAGTTAGAAAAAGCATTGGATAATAAATGTATGTTTGATGGTTCTTCAATTGAAGGATTTGCCAGAATCGAAGAGTCAGATATGTATTTATATCCTGATTTAGATACATTTGAAATATTACCTTTCAGACCACATCAGGGAAAAGTTGCAAGACTTATTTGCGACGTATATCAAACAGACGGAACACCTTATGAAAGTGATCCAAGATATGTCTTAAAGAAAGTATTAAAAGAAGCAGAAGATATGGGGTATACATTTAATGTAGGACCTGAATGCGAATTCTTTTTATTCCACACAGATGACAATGGATGTCCAACAACAATTACACATGAAAATGCAAGTTATTTTGATTTGGCACCTACAGATTTAGGTGAAAATGCAAGAAGAGATATGGTTCTTAATCTTGAAGATTTAGGATTCGAAATCGAAGCATCACATCACGAAGTAGCACCTGCACAGCATGAAATTGATTTTAAATATGATGAAGCATTAAAGACTGCTGATAATATTATGACATTTAAGCTTACAGTAAAGACAATAGCTAAGAGACATGGACTTTATGCATCATTTATGCCTAAACCAAAATACGGAGTATGTGGTTCAGGAATGCATACTAATATGTCATTGTTTAAAGAAGGAAAAAACATTTTTGCAGATGAAAATGATGAAAGAGGATTAAGTAAGGAAGCTTACAGTTTCATAGCAGGTATCATGGAACATATGAGAAGCATTTCAGCAATTACAAATCCTATCGTAAATTCATACAAGAGACTTGTACCTGGATATGAAGCACCTACATATATTGCATGGTCAGCTACTAACAGAAGCCCACTTGTAAGAGTGCCGGCAGCAAGAGGTGTAGGTACAAGAGTTGAACTTCGTTGCCCTGACTGTGCAGCTAATCCATACTTAACATTAGCAGTATGCCTTGCAGCAGGACTTGATGGAATTAAGAGAGGATTAGTTCCGAAAGAAAGTGTACAACAGGATATTTACTCAATGACAAGTAAAGAAAGAGATGAGGCAGGAATTGAAAACCTTCCAAAGAATCTTTACGAAGCAGTTCAGGAAATGAAGAAATCTTCATTTGTTAAGAATGTTTTAGGAAAAGAAACATTTGACAAATATGTTTATGCAAAAGAATCAGAATGGATGGAATATACATCACAGGTTACAGACTGGGAGATTAACAAATACCTTGACAGAATTTAATATGACAGTAGAACTTAAGTGAATTTTGTAATAGAAACCGGAGGAACGAACGTGGTTGGAATTATAGTAGCATTTCCAAAACCTGAAGACAGCCGGGCAATAAGGAGTTTGTTATCCCGAAATGGCTTTAATGTAGTGGCCAATTGTACTACTGGTGCCAGTGCAATAAACAGAGCTGATGATATTGGCGAAGGTATTATTATTACCGGATATAAATTACCGGATATGTTATACAGTGATATTGTAGATAATGTAGGAGACAATTTTGAAGTTATATTGCTTGCTTCTAAAAGCAGACTAATGGAAGATAATACTGGTGTAGCAACTCTTGAGATGCCATTAAAAGTTAGAGATTTGATTAATTCTGTTGAGATGATGGAGAATCAGATACTGGCAAAAAGACATAAGAAAAAAGGTAAGCCGGGAGCTAGGAGCCCGAAAGACCAGGCAATAATAAATCAGGCCAAGGAGGCATTAATGACGGTACAGAATTTAACAGAAGAGCAGGCCCATAGATACTTACAAAAGAACGCCATGGATAGTGGTTGTACAATGGTTGAAGTGGCAAAGATGGTTTCAGTTATGTTGTATCGCGATTAAAATATATTAATTAACATTAGGAGGATTGAAAAAAATGTTTAAAATTAATGAAAATTACTTGAAACTTAGGGGAAGTTATCTTTTCTCAACAATTGCAAAAAAAGTTGCAGCTTACCAGGAAGCACATCCTGATAAAGAATTAATCAGATTAGGAATTGGAGATGTTACATTGCCATTAGCACCGGCAGTAATTGACAGCCTTCATAAAGCAGTAGATGAAATGGCATCTGCAGAAACATTTCATGGATATGCACCTGATTTAGGATATGAATTTTTGAGAAAAGCAATTGCCGACAATGATTACAAGGCAAGAGGTGTTGAGATTGCACTTGATGAAATATTTGTAAGTGATGGTGCTAAATCAGATTCAGGTAATATTGGAGATATTTTCTCACAGGATAATAAGATTGCAGTATGTGACCCTGTTTATCCTGTATATGTAGATACAAATGTAATGGCAGGAAGAACAGGAACTTTTCTTGAAGATGAAGAAAAATGGAGTAATGTAATTTACATGCCATGTACTGCTGAAAATAATTTTGTACCTGAACTTCCTAAGGAAACACCGGATATCATTTATCTTTGCTATCCAAATAACCCAACAGGTTCTACTATTACAAAAGCACAGTTGCAGGAATGGGTTGATTATGCAAATAAAGTAAAAGCTGTTATTATTTATGATGCTGCATATGAAGCTTACATTTCAGAAGAAGATGTTCCACATACAATCTATGAATGTGAAGGTGCTAAAACATGTGCCATTGAATTAAGAAGTTTTTCAAAGAATGCAGGATTTACAGGAACAAGACTTGGATTTACAGTAATTCCTAAAGAATTAAAGCAGGGAGATGTAATGTTAAACAGCCTTTGGGCAAGAAGACACGGAACAAAGTTTAACGGAGCTCCATACATTATCCAGAGAGCCGGCGAAGCAGTTTACTCAGAAGCAGGAAAGAAGCAGACAGCTGAGCAGGTAGCTTATTACATGAACAATGCAAAGACAATTCGTGAAGGTCTTTCTGAAGCAGGATATAAAGTATCAGGTGGTGTTAATGCACCTTATGTATGGTTACAGGTACCTGAAGGAATGACATCATGGGAATTTTTTGACTACTTATTAGAAAATGCAAATGTAGTAGGAACACCTGGTTCAGGATTTGGACCAAGCGGTGAAGGATACTTCAGACTTACAGGATTTGGAACATATGAAAATACAGTTAAGGCTATTGAAAGAATTAAGGCTTTGAATAAATAGAGGATGTATCGTAAGGCTGAAAGTATAAAACTTTAGTAAGTACAACTATAGAATAATTGAAATAAAAATATGGACTATTAATTGATAAGTTTTCTTACAGTAGGCAGGCAAAATAGTATAGCCTGAAACTTAATAAATATTATTAATTGATAGTCCTTTTATTGTTGCTTTTGTGAAAAAAAGTAGTGAATATAACCAAAAATACAAAAAAAGGTTGATTTTATAAAAAGAAAATTTGTATAATGTATTTAATATAGATACGTGATAAATAGTTAGTTTATTTATTTTTGTATGGAGGGTTAAACAATGGAGAGGTTTTTAGGAAATCGTAAAGATAAAGACGAAGAAGGATCAGTTATAATTCTTGTTGCAGTTCTTATGGTTGTATTTCTTGGAATGGCAGCATTAGTTGTTGATTTAGGTGCAGATTATGTGTATAAGGCAAAGATGCAGACGGCGTGTGATACTGCATCAAGAGCAGCAGCTTCAGCCTTGCCGGATACTACAAAAGCTACGGAACTTGCTAAGTATTACATGAAGGAAAATGGGTTCACGGACACAAGAAATGTGCAGGTCGAATTTCAGGACTCTAATTCAAAAGTGCAGGTATATCTTAAAGAAGAAAGAAAGACAACATTTGCAAGAGCCCTTGGTATTAAGAGTAATAAGATAAGTACGGTTGCAGTTGCTACAAAAGGTGGTTCAAGTAGTCCGAGAGGGTTTAAATATGCTATATTTTCTGGAGATAAAGATGCAACATTGAAACTTGGAGCAGTTTATAAAGTTGATGGAGCAGTGCATGCAAATGGAAAGATTTGGTCTAGCCCAGGAAGTGGATATGCATTTTCTTTTGAAGCTTCAAAAGGATTTGAAGAATTGAATTCATCGACAACAAAGATTGGCGTTAAAAATGGAGATAATGTAAATCTTTTAGATGTTACTTCTGATGAAGCTAAGAGCCATATAAATTCAAATGCACGATATGAAGAAATGCCTACTTATTTAGGAGAAAACATTGAAAAGTTAATTGTAAAGCCTTCAGTTCCGGAGAACTTTGATTTGACAATAGCTGAAGTTAATAAAAAAGGAAGTGAAGGTTATAAGAGCATTAAATATATAGGAAATGAGACGTGGTGGGGAGGCACTTGGTCATTTGGAAATGATTTGTTAATAGATAATAGTTCTAGAAGTGGAGACTATAATTTAGGAGGAGGAAAACTGATAATCAATGGAGATTTGTATATAAATGGAAATACAAATAAAAACACTACATTATCTTTTTATTCGGGAGGAATAGAGATAAATGGAAATGTATATTGTGCTGGCAAATTAAAACTAGCCGGCTCAAAAGTACATATTAAAGGAAATGTATATTGTGTTGGAGATTTGTATTTAGAATCAGGAGATGTAAAGTTTGACTCTACATATATATATGCAAATAGTTTTACAGCCACTAATGGTTTTGTGTTGTCAGGAGCATTGGTAACGGAAAAAGATATAAACATTACTGGTGCAATGGCACAGATAAATAGTAGTTCTGATTCTACAATGACTATGTATTCAAAATATGGAAATATAAATGGTGGACAGGCATCATCTGAATATCATGGACTTGTATTTGCACCAAATGGAGATATATCATGGTGCGGTAATTCTATTAATATATATGGTAGTATTATTGGAAAGACGATTAACGGAATACCTGCAAATGTTACTATTCATCCATTGGATAGAGATTTAGAATATGATACAAATAATCCTAATGGTTCAGCTACGGGTAGTGGAATAATGTTGATTAAATAGTTATATTAAAAATAACACTTTGGCAAAATGACTTGTCAAAGTGTTATTTTTTATCATCGAAAACCTGAACTTAGAAAAAATTACACCATTCATATTTAAACTCTTGTAACCTGTTCTTCTAATTCTTTTAATTCGTCAATTGATAATGTGGGAACATATGTAGCAATTTCATCAAGGGACATTTTGCCGATTTTTATCATCCGTTCTGCAGTTTCTTTCGCAGTTGCCTTAGCAGTTTCTTTTGCAACTTCATTTCTCATATCTTCTAATATTTGTGACATAGATGCAACACCTTCTTTCTCTTCTTTGAAATATCTTGCTTTTTTTGCTAATTCTTTATAATTCATATCGTTAGGATTTGTACATGAAAAATCATGCATGAGTCTTCCAATCGCATCATTTCCCCGATATGCTCCATTAACATATATTATATGAGAGCCATCACCAAAAAGTTTCTTTTCGCCTTCCATCACAACGTATCTGTCTATATGATATAAAGGTTGATTTCCATGCATAACATCATTTTCTGTAATGAAAATCACATAACTATCGGGCATGTTATCAGTACTCTCACCAGGCTTTAATATATGAGCGTCTAACAGGCTGCTGTTATAACGGGCTCTTTTGGAACCTGCACCTTTATTAGCTCTTTGAATTTCAATATCAAATTTTCTACCGGTACTGTCTGATGCATGCACATCTAATACAGCAGAGCGTCCTTGTAGATTTTTAAGAGGATCCTGTGTCTTTATAGACTTAATAATAATATCATCTTGGTTCAATATTATTCTAAGTATTAGTTCAACAGCTTCGAAGTTATCTTCTAAGCATACTGTCATAAAATCATCATCTATATATCGTAGAGCCTGTAGGCGTTCTAAATCTTTATTGTTTTGTAGTTGTTCACTTATGCTCAATCTTTTATTACCTTTCATTATAATTGTTCTTTTGTTCATTGACAACTATATAAAAATCTAAATTATGCAGAAATAATACTTTATTACGTAGATAATTTGATTTATACCATAGTTTTCACTGGTTGTACACATACTGTATGTGTACAGCTAATTATACATCACAATTTATCAAAATGTCAATAACAACAATATGTTGCGTATTACTAGCCGGAATAATATTAAATATTAGCAGAGAAAAATAAGATTTTACATAAAAAGGTATTGCATTTAGTCGATGCAATACCCTTAAAATATTATTACTATTCAGTTTTATATTTCGTATAGTAGTCTGACCTTTAATGCAAAGATTACATTATAATTCACTATACCCATATCCATTAACGATGGCTTCAATTTTCTCATTTGCCTTGCACATAGGGCAATCATTGTGAGAGTAAATGTTGTATCCCGGAATATCATCTGCCTTAAACAGAGAATCGATGTGGTAACCGTCAACGTTATCAACGGCACTGAATATAGCAGATATACCCTGCAAAATTCCTCCGTAGTAAGAAACACATTCAATACAGTTCTTTACTGTAGTTCCGGTACTTGCAGAAGCAAGTAATAAAAGAACATTTCTATTCTTAATTTCATGCTTAAGATTGTCTCTGAATATCATAAGGCCATTAGAATCATATTCAGGTGAAACGACGTAAATAGTCTTGTGTGCATTCATGGATAATACTCCGGCCTTAGTAAGTTCACTTGCTAAGAAAGCTCCAATGACCTCGCATCCGTCCATACATACGATTGTGTCAATAGGTTTCCCCATAACGTTGTAGTAATCCTTCATTGCGACTGCAATCTGCTCAGCTTCACGTTGTCTTGTTTTCATTGTAGTCATATCAAGATAATGACTAACGTGTGAATGAGTAGTAGCAAAATGTCCCTTTATAACTTTAAGGGCAATGTTAGGATTTTTTGAAGCATAATATTTTACAATTCTTCCCTCGTCCATAATGTGTCTACCTCCTTGTAGTAACAGAGCATTATGCTCTTTATTATTTATAAAATTTGAGAAATTGTTTCTACTCAAATTTATTTGTCTCCGCTCAAAAATATACTAATATTATACATCACAAAGCTGACAAATGAAATAATTAAGTGTAATTTAAAGGTTAAAAATCGTTATAAAAAATGCATAAATTCATACAGAAAGAATAATAAAACCTGCAATATGAATAAAAATGAAGAAATTCGTGAAACTATTTGCAAGTAATACGGTGATTATGCTATATTGAAGAGTAGATGTTTATGGTTAAATGGAGATAGTCTGTGTTTATATTATAAATTAAAGCACATTTTTAATAAAACAGACTTTTCATTGCAATAATCATAACTTAAAGGAATGCTAGAGGAGGAAGATATGGCAAACATAATTTCAGACGAGACAATAGAGTATGTTGGAATTTTAGCAAAGCTTGAACTTTCAGATGATGAGAAAGAAAAAGCAAAAAGTGATATGGGCAGAATGCTTGATTATATTGATATGTTAAATCAGTTAGATACAAGTAATGTTGAGCCAATGAGCCACATATTCCCTGTAAACAATGTATTTAGAGAAGACGTTGTTGTAAACGGTGATGACAGAGAAAATATTCTTGCAAATGCACCGGAGGAAAGAGGCGGAGCATTTGTTGTTCCAAAGACAGTAGAATAATTTACTTACAGCAAATGAAAGGATATAGTGTTATGAATTTAATGAGTTTAACAGCCGTTGAACTTGGAAAAAAGATTAAAAGCGGCGAGGTTAAAGTTGTAGATGCGGTAAATGATGCATTTGCCCATATAGAAAAGCAGGACAAGACAATTAATAGTTTTGTTACTGTAACGAATAAAGAAGAGGCATTAAAGAAAGCTGAAGAAGTTCAGAAGTTAATTGACGAAGGAAAGCTTACAGGACCATTAGCAGGCGTGCCTGTAGCTATTAAGGATAACATGTGTACTAAAGGCATGCTTACAACATGTAGTTCTAAAATTTTAGGAAACTTTGTTCCTACTTATACAGCTACAGCAGTTGAAAATCTTGAAAAAGCAGGAGCAGTTATAATTGGAAAGACTAACATGGATGAATTTGCTATGGGAAGTACTACAGAAACTTCTGCATTTGGAGCAACAAAGAATCCTTGGAACACAGAACATGTACCAGGTGGTTCATCAGGTGGTTCATGTACAGCAGTTGCATCTGAAGAATGTTCATATGCGTTAGGTTCAGATACAGGTGGATCAATCAGACAGCCAAGTTCATTCTGTGGAGTAACAGGAATTAAACCAACATACGGAACAGTTTCACGTTATGGATTAATTGCTTATGGTTCATCATTAGACCAGATTGGACCTGTTGCTAAGGACGTTACTGATGTAGCAACAATACTTGAAACAATTGCAAGTCATGATGAAAAAGATTCAACATCAGTTAAGAGAGATGACTACAATTTCACTGAAGCATTAGTTGATGATGTTAAAGGATTAAAGATTGGTATCCCTAAAGACTACTTTGGTGATGGATTAGATAAAGAAGTAAAAGATTCTATTTTAAATGCAGTAGAAGTTTTAAAGAGCAAAGGCGCAATTGTAGAAGAATTTGATTTAAGCCTTGTTGAATATGCAATTCCTGCATATTACGTAATTGCCAGTGCGGAAGCAAGTTCAAACCTTGAAAGATTTGACGGTGTAAAATACGGATACAGAACACAGGAATATGAAGGTCTTCATAACATGTATAAAAAGACACGTTCAGAAGGTTTTGGTGAAGAAGTTAAGCGTAGAATTATGCTTGGTTCATTCGTATTAAGCAGTGGATATTATGATGCGTACTATTTGAAAGCATTAAGAACAAAAGCGTTAATTAAAAAGGCATTTGACGAAGCATTTGCTAAATATGATGTTATCATCGCACCGGCTGCACCTACAACAGCTCCTAAGATTGGAAGCAGTCTTGCTGACCCAATTAAGATGTATCTTGGAGATATTTATACAATATCAGTTAACTTAGCAGGTCTTCCTGGAATTACAGTTCCTTGTGGAAAGGATTCTAACGGACTTCCGATAGGAATGCAGATTATTGGAGACTGCTTTAAGGAAAAGACAATCATAAGAGCAGCATACGCTTATGAACAGACAAGAGAATATGAGCATTGCCCATCAGTAGAAGCATAAGGAGTGAAGTAAATGAAACAGTACGAAACAGTCATTGGACTTGAAGTTCATGTAGAATTAGCAACAAAAACAAAGATTTTCTGCTCCTGTTCAACAGAATTCGGAGGAGCACCAAATACACATACATGTCCTGTCTGTACAGGAATGCCGGGTTCACTTCCTGTATTAAATAAGCAGGTTGTTGAATATGCAGCAGCAGTAGGACTTGCAACAAATTGTACAATCACACAGAATTGTAAATTTGACAGAAAGAATTATTTTTATCCTGATAATCCACAGAATTATCAGATTTCACAGTTATATCTTCCAATCTGTAGAGACGGATATGTAGAAATTGAAACAGAAGAAGGAAAGAAAAAAGTAAGAATCCACGAGATTCATATGGAAGAAGATGCAGGTAAGCTTGTACATGATGATTGGGCTGACTGCTCATTAGTAGACTTTAACCGTTCAGGTGTACCTCTTATTGAAATTGTATCAGAACCAGATATGCGTTCAGCAGAAGAAGTAATTGCATACCTTGAAAAATTGCGTATGATAATTCAGTATTTAGGAGCTTCTGACTGTAAGTTAAATGAAGGTTCAATGAGAGCTGACGTTAACCTTTCAGTAAGGGAAGTTGGAGCAACTGAATTTGGAACAAGGACAGAAACAAAGAATCTTAACTCATTTAAGGCGATTGCAAGAGCAATTGAAAATGAAAGAGAAAGACAGATTGATTTATTAGAATCAGGACAGGAAGTTGTTCAGGAAACAAGAAGATGGGACGATACAAAAGAGTATTCTTATGCAATGCGTTCAAAAGAAGATGCACAGGATTACAGATATTTTCCGGACCCTGATTTGGTTCCAATCAATATCAGTGATGAATGGTTAGAAAGATTAAAGTCAGAACAGCCTGAATTCAGAGATGAAAAGAAAGAAAGATACATTGAGGAATATGGACTTCCTGAATATGACGCAAATCTTTTAACGTTATATAAGCCTTTAACAGTTTTATTAGAAGCAGCAGTTGCTAATGGAAGCAAACCAAAAGAAGCCAGCAACTGGTTGATGGTAGAAACAATGCGTCTTGTAAAGGAAAAAGGAATTGAACCTGACGAGGTTAAATTCTCTGCCGAAAACTTTAGTAAGTTCTTAAAACTTATTGATGATAACGTAATTAACAAAACAGTTGCCAAAGAAGTATTTGAGGCAATGTTTAATGATGACATAGACCCTGAAAAATATGTAGATGAACATGAATTGAAGATGGACAACAATACAGATGACCTTAAGAAGATAATCGAGGAAGTCATTGCTAACAACCCTAAGGCAGTTGCAGATTATCAGGGTGGAAATCAGAAGGCGATTGGAGCATTAGTAGGTCAGACAATGAAAGCTACACAGGGTAAGGCTAATCCGCAGATGATAAATCAGATGCTTAGAGAGTTGCTATAGTTGTCGCATTGATATATAATGCAATGGAAAAATATAAAAGTTAGTATACGTAGGTGGAGAAAAGAAAATGAATAGTATCGAGCTTCAACAAAATTGGGAAGATGATGGACTGCATGAAGAATGTGGTGTGTTTGGTATGTATGATTTAGATGGCAATGATGTTGCATCATCCATTTATTATGGATTATTTGCATTGCAGCACAGAGGACAGGAAAGCTGTGGTATTTCTGTATCAGACACGTTTGGACCTAGAAAAGTGGATTTGTTAAAAGGAATGGGACTTGTAAATGAAGTATTTAACAGCGAAAATTTGTCAAAACTTCACGGAAATATCGGTGTAGGACATGTTCGTTATTCTACAGCAGGTGAAAGTATTCCTAGTAATGCACAGCCACTTGTAATCAATTATGTTAAAGGAACATTGATGCTTGCTCACAATGGTAATTTGATTAATGCAAATGAACTTCGTGATGAGTTAGCATATACAGGAGCAATTTTCCAAACAACAATTGATTCGGAAGTTATTGCTTATCTTGTTGCAAGGGAAAGAATTAATGCAAAGACAGCACAGGAAGCAGTTACAAATGCGATGAAGAAATTAAAAGGTGCTTATGCACTCGTAATTTCAAGTCCTCGAAAACTTATTGGTGCAAGAGATCCATTTGGTTTTAAACCATTATGTATTGGCAAAAGGGACAATGCTTATATTTTAGCATCTGAAACATGTGCCCTTGATACAATTGGTGCTGAATTTGTAAGAGATGTACTTCCGGGAGAAGTTGTAACTATTGACAAGGATGGAATTAAATCAGATACATCAATGTGTCTTCCTAAGGCAAAAGAAGCAAGATGTGTATTTGAATATATTTACTTTGCAAGACCGGACAGCAATTTTGATGGAGTGAGTGTATATCATTCAAGAATTATGGCAGGAAGATTCTTAGCTATGGATTCCCCGGTTGAAGCAGATGTTGTTGTGGGTGTACCTGAATCAGGAAATGCAGCAGCCATGGGTTATGCAATGGAATCAGGAATCCCTTACGGAACAGCATTTGTCAAAAACAGTTATGTTGGTCGTACATTTATTAAACCTCAGCAAAAGAGCAGGGAATCAAGTGTTAGAATTAAATTAAATGTTTTAAAAGAGGCAGTTTGTGGTAAACGGGTAATAATGATTGATGATTCAATTGTAAGAGGAACCACAAGTGATAGAATTGTTCAGATGTTAAAGGATGCAGGTGCCACAGAGGTACATGTAAGAATCAGTTCACCACCATTCTTATATGAATGTTATTTTGGAACTGATATACCATCAAGAGATCAGTTAATTGCCCACAATAGAACAATAGAAGAAATCAACGAAATAATCGGTGCAGATTCATTAGGATACCTTAGAGTTGAAAGATTAAAAGAAATCGCAGGCGGACTTGGAATTTGCACAGGATGTTTTGATGAAAAATATCCAATGGAGCCACCAAAAGAGGATATCCGTGGAGAATATATAAAATAAGGTCAAATGTTAAGGAGGAATTTATGAACGACAGATACCAAAGCCCATTATCAGAAAGATATGCAAGTAAGGAAATGCAGTATATTTTTTCACCTGATATGAAGTTTAAAACATGGAGAAAATTATGGATTGCATTAGCAGAATCTGAAATGGAATTAGGATTAAACATTACACAGGAACAGATTGATGAACTTAAGGCTCATGCAGATGACATTAACTATGATGTAGCAAAAGAAAGAGAAAAATTAGTTCGTCATGACGTAATGTCTCATGTTTATGCTTATGGCCAGCAGTGCCCTAAGGCAAAGGGAATTATCCATTTAGGAGCAACATCATGTTACGTTGGTGATAACACAGATATAATTATAATGACAGAAGCATTAAAGCTTGTTAGAAAAAAATTAATTAACGTAATCAATGAACTTGCTAAATTTGCTGATAAATATAAATCTCAGCCTACATTGGCTTTTACACATTTTCAGCCTGCACAGCCTACAACAGTAGGTAAGAGAGCAACATTATGGTTAATGGAATTAAAATTAGATTTGGATGATTTAAATTACATGATTGACAGCATGATGTTGTTAGGCTCTAAAGGAACAACAGGAACACAGGCAAGTTTCCTTGAATTATTTGAAGGAGACCATGAAAAGATTAAGGAACTTGAAAATAAGATTGCAAAGAAAATGGGATTTGAAAAATGCTTCCCTGTTTCAGGACAGACTTATTCAAGAAAGATGGATACAAGAGTATTAAACGTTGTTGCAGGAATCGCAGCAAGTGCTCATAAATTCTCAAACGATATTCGTTTGTTACAGCATTTGAAAGAAATTGAAGAACCATTTGAAAAGAATCAGATAGGTTCATCAGCAATGGCTTACAAGAGAAATCCTATGAGAAGTGAAAGAATCGCATCTCTTGCAAATTATGTTATGGTTACAGCACTTAACCCTGCTATTACATCAGCAACACAGTGGTTTGAAAGAACTTTAGATGATTCAGCAAATAAGAGATTAAGCGTTCCGGAATGCTTCCTTGCTATCGATGGAATTCTTGATTTATACTTAAATGTAGTAGATGGTTTAGTTGTATATCCAAAGGTTATTGAAAAGAGACTCATGAGTGAACTTCCATTTATGGCAACAGAAAATATTATGATGGATGCCGTTAAAGCAGGTGGCGACCGTCAGGAAATGCACGAAAAGATTCGTACACTTTCAATGGAAGCAGGAAAGAACGTTAAGGAAAAAGGCTTAGACAACAATTTACTTGAACTTATTGCAAATGACCCATCATTTAATATGAGTTTAGAAGACTTACAGAAGACAATGGACCCAAGTAAGTATGTAGGACGTTCACCTGAACAGGTTGAAGAATTCTTGAGAGATGAAATTCAGCCAATTCTTGATGCAAATAAAGAAATCTTAGGATTAACGGCAACAATTAACGTATAAATTTAATTGTGACGTAATTGTGAATAAGTAATAAAGTCTTTAAATATTAAATAAAATGTGATAAAATCGGTTGTATGTGTGTGACACGAAATACAACTGATTTTTTCAGTTATGAAAAGAGGAGAACAAGATGTTTAAGAAAAGTTTAGCAGTGGCAATGGCTGTGATGATGACAGTATCATTAGCAGGATGTGCCGCAGGGGAAAAGATAGCAGACGCTACAGGAAAGAGAAGCGACTATGATAAATGTAAATCAAGTTACTATGGAACAGTTAAGTTAGCTGATTACGATGAATTTGAAATATACTCAGATGAAGTTAGTATTTCAGATGATGATGTAGATAGTGAAATTAACTCAGTGCTTGAATCAGATAAGTCATACGAAGATACAGATGAAACAGATGTTACAGATAAGTCAATTGTTGACATCAGTTATGTTGGAACAATTAAGGTAAAGAAAAAAGATTTTGCATTTGATGGTGGTACAGCAGATAACCAGACATTAGATATTGCAAACAGCTCATATATTGAAGGATTTGCTGAAGGTTTAGTTGGACATAAAGTAGGAGAAAAGGTTGAATTAAACTTAACATTCCCTGAAAACTATACAAATTCAACAAAAGATGCTGATGGTAAAGAACTTAAATTAGCAGGAAAGAAAGTTAAATTTGAAGTAACAGTTAATAAGATTGTAAAAGAAGTTACACCTGAACTTACAGATGATTATGTAAAGAAGAATTTAAAAGACAAATATGGTGTAGAAACAGCCGACGGCTTAAAAGAGTATTTTAAGAATCAGTTAGAAATTTCAAAAGTTGGAAGTACAAATGCATTAGCTGATTACGTTGAAAAATGTGATGTTAAAGTAGATGAAGATGGTGTAAAGAAAGAGGTTGATAAACAACTTTCAAGCTTTAAGGATACATTAGAACAGCAGTCAATGACAATGGATGATTACCTTACACAGTATGGTAATGGAGAATCAGAAGCAGATTTAAAGAAAAAGATAAAAGAAAGCATTACAAATCAGTTTAAGACATACGCGGTTATTTGTGCAGTAGTTGAAAAATCAGGAACAGTATTAAAAGAAGAAAGATACAATAAATGGTTAAAGCAGATTGCAGCACAGAGCAAGTATGAAAAGGTTGATGACTTTATCAATGCTTATGAACAGTACTATAAATCATATTACGGACAGGAAATTGATGCCGAAGATACATTTACAATTCAGTGCACATATCTTGACGCAATGGAAATCTTAATTGATAAAGGAAATGTTAAGGAAGGTACAAGACCAGAAGAAACAACAACAGAAGAAGCAACAACAGCAGCAGAAGATGCATCAGTAGAAGAGACAACAGAGGCAGAAGAAACAACAGCTGAATAATTGGTGGGATTACTATAAAGGAGCGTATTACAATGAAAAAAGCTATAGCATTAACACTTACATTAGCAATGGCAGTAACAATGGCAGGTTGTGGTAATAACCAGAAGGGAACTGTTACTAGTGCCAGTGGTAAAAAGATTTCAACAGATTTAATAAAGGGTTCAATTAAACTTGCTGATTACAAAGGATTAGAAGTTTATGAAGATGAAATTAAAGTTGAAGATACAGAAGTTCAGAGTCAGATAGACAACCTTTTAAAAGAAAAGCAGGACAGCAATGTAGTTACAAAGGGTAAGGTTGTAGAATCTGATACAGTTAATATTGACTATACAGGAACAATTAAGTTAAATGGCGAAGATTTCAAGTTTGATGGTGGTTCAGCAACTAATTATGATTTAGACATTGACAACAGTCAGTTTATAGATGGATTTGCAGAAGGGCTTGTAGGACATAAAGTTGGTGAAGAAGTAACTCTTAACCTTAAATTCCCTAAAGATTATTCACAGACATCTAAGGATGCAGACGGCAATGAATTAACTCTTGCAGGAAAGAAAGTCAAATTTGTAGTAAAGATTAATTCAAGAAAAGTTCTTCCTGAACTTACTGATAAATTTGTAAAAAAGAATTACAAAAAACAGTACGGAACAAAGACAGTAGATGAATTAAAGAGCTATATAAGCAATCAGCTTAGAACAAATAAAATTGTAAATGCAGTATTTAGTGATTATGTTGATAAATGTGATGTTGCAGCTTACGATGAAAAAGAAGTTGAAAGCATAGAAGATTTCAATAACAGCGCAATGGCTTCACGTCTTCAGTCTAAGTACAAGACAAATCTTGACACATATCTTAAAGCATGCAAGATGTCAAAGAAAGACTGGAACAAGAAGATGGAAGATTCAGCACAAAAAACTGCTAAGCAGGCAATGGTAATTGAAGGAATTGCAATTAGTGAAGGTCTTTGGGCATCAGAGAAAGATTACAATGCAGGACTTAAGAAAGTAGCTACATCAATGGGATATAAGTCTGTTGATGAATTAGAATCATATTTTACACAGTATCAGGCATACTATGGACAGGTTATTATTAAAGAATCAGTTGCATTTAACGAAGCTGTAAATCAGCTTATCGCAGATAATGCAAAAATATTAGAAGGTTCAAGACCGGCAGACGAGACAACAACAGAAGAAACAACAGCTGAGTAGAATAAATAAGGTTAAGGAAGTTAGATGAAGAATATATCATTAGAAAAAGTTAAGCCTCAGATTCGAATTATTTTAGAAATTGCATTTGCAATAATTATTGCAGTTGTAATTGAATTTGGGATGAACTATCCTTCCCTGACAAAAAGCTATGAAGCAGTTTTGTTTAGCAATTCAGGTGAAGTGAATGAAGATGGCGATTTAGTTTATTCACAGAATATGGACAAGGCTGTTTACGTAAACAAATTAAAAATTAAAGCTGAGACTTTGGAGAAAAATTCATACACGGTAGTGGCTACTGTTGTTAATGATTTTGGAAAGACAAAGTCAGTTGAAATTACAGATAAGGCATACCCGGAATTCGGGTATGCCTATACGAATGTTAGGGAGAAAGTTTCAAAACTCCAGGTAATATTTACTTCTCCGGAAAAAATCAATGTAAGTGAGATATCATATTCAAATAAGGCGAATTTTAACGGCTATAGAATGGCATTTTTTGCTTTAGTCATTTTCTTAGGCCTGATATTAATTTTTGAAAGAGAAATATATTTGAAAAAAGTCCAGATTTTCTATCTTATATTTGCACTTGGATTTGGAAGTCTGATTATTATGGCTTCAGGTCCTGTGTCAACGACATGGGATGAAGAAGTTCATTATAATTCAATTTACACATTAAATTTTCATCAGAAAGTTAAGTGGAATGAAGCATCAAAGTTAAATTGCACAAGAGAGGCTCCGGTAGCAAATACAAGAGAAGAGCTTAAAATGTTAAACAAGTACATGAATAACATTTCTAATAATGCATTAAAACAGCAGAAACCGGTTGGACTTATCAATAAAGGATATATAGTTTATCTGCCGATGATTGTAAGTTATCATATTTGTGAGGCGATAGGATTGCCTTATACGATGCAGTATACAATTGGAAGATTTGGAAATCTTATATTCTGTGCATTGCTTAATTGCTTTGTTATTTATGTGGCAAGGAGAAAGAAGTTACTTGTTGCTACATTAGCATTAATGCCTACTTTATTATTTCAGGCAAGTTTATACACTTATGATGGAGTAATATTTGCATGTATGAATCTTGGATTTGTACTTTGGATGAATTTAATGGATGATACAAATAATGACAAAGAAACTACATGGAAGCAGATTGCAATTGTGGCAGTATTGCTTGGCATAGGATGTATTGCGAAACCTGTATATTTTCCTGTTATGATTTTAATGGTTCCTATATTGTGGAAAATGATAAAGGACAGAGTGAAAGAATCCGCTAATGGAAAGAGGACAATAGTTCTTATAGCAGTTGCAGTAATTGCTGTGTGTATGGTTATGGCACTAATTTCCATGAGACATGTAATCATAAATTTATTACATGGTAATTCAGGTTATGGTGGAGACACCAGAGGTGGAAATACGGGAATTATCGGTCAGTTAGTTTCAATAATTAAACATCCGATAGCATTTATTAAGATGTTTATCCATGAGATATTTACTTTTGATAATTTTAGAAACTTTGGAGATAAGACGAAAAATCAGTTTTTACCAAGTAATTTAATGTTTTTAAATTTATATGGACTTGGAATGCTAAAAGATGCATGGTCATTTGTTCTATTGCCTGTTCTTGCAATGTTGTTTCTGACAAATACAGATGATGAACAAAATGAACCTAAAAATATAAAGACAATTAGAGTTGTAAATGGAATTGCAGTTGTATGTAGTGTGGCTTTGGTATGGCTTGCTATGTATCTGGCATTTACACCTATTGGAGCGGATGCAATAGAAGGAGTTCAGGCAAGATATTTTATACCGCTTTTGCTTCCGGCTGCGTACACTTTATGGAATAACAGAATTCAGATAAAGGTATCAAAGCAGCGATATTATCAAATTGTGCTAGGAGCGGCATTGGCGTTAGCCGGTGTGTGCTTTTATCAAACATTAATCTTAGGGAGGTTAATGTAGAAGTGCTGAATATTATTTCAGCGTTATATAAACTTTAGGAGGAAAAAATGAACAAAAACGAGAAAAACACAATTGGTGAATACGGTATTTACGATGCCAGTGTTCTTGGAGTACCAAAGATGCTTGTACTTGGTTTACAGCATACTTTCGCTATGTTTGGCGCAACAGTATTAGTTCCGCTTCTTACAGGGTTGGATGTTGCAACAACATTATTGATGGCAGGTTTAGGAACTTTATTATTCCACTTTATTACAGGTAGAAAAGTTCCTGCATTCCTTGGCTCATCATTCGCCTTTTTAGGTGGATATGCAGCTGTAGCTGGATTGAAGCCTGAAGGCTCAGATATTAATATGCTTCCATATGCATGCTTAGGTGTTGCTGTGGCAGGTCTTTTATATTTGGTAGTTGCAGCATTGTTTGCAATATTTGATATAAAGAAGATTATGAAATTTTTCCCACCTGTTGTAACAGGACCAATTATTGTAGCAATCGGTTTAAGTCTTGCAGGAAGTGCAGTTTCAAACTGTCAGACAAACTGGGTTATTGCTTTAATTGCATTAGGTGCAGTAATTGTATTTAACATTTGGGGAAGAGGAATGGCAAAAATCCTTCCAATTCTTTTAGGTGTATTAGTAGCAATTGTAATAGCAGTTATTTTAGCTATCACAACAGGAAGCCATGTATGGGTTGATGGAAATGAATATGTGGCAATGTTTGGAAATCCAAACTTCTTATTAGTATCAATTGATAAATGGGTTAACTTTAAAAATGCAGCATGGATTGGATTACCAATTCATGGTAATGAAATTGTATTTGGTAATGTGCCGGATGCTAAATTAGCAGTAAGTGCAATTATCGCTGTTGTTCCAATCGCTATTGCAACAATGATGGAACATATCGGAGATATTTCAGCAATCAGTGCAACAACAGAAAGAAACTTCCTTGCTAAGCCTGGTCTTAAGAGAACATTAGTAGGAGATGGTCTTGCAACAACTCTTTCAGCTTTATTTGGTGGACCGGCTAACACAACATATGGTGAAAACACAGGTGTTCTTGCTTTAACAAAGGTTTATGATCCAAAGGTAGTTGAAATTGCAGCAGTATTTTCAATCTTACTTTCATTCTCACCAAAGGTAGCAGCAGGAATTAACCTTTTACCAACAGGTATTATCGGTGGTATTTCATTTGTACTTTACGGAATGATTTCAAGTATCGGTATCAGAAACATGGTAGAAAATAAAGTTGATTTAACAAAGAGCAGAAACCTTATGGTTGCCGCAATTATTTTAGTATGTGCATTAGGTATTACATCAATTGACTTCTCAATAGGAAGCTTTGACATCAGCCTTACATCACTTGCAGTAGCAGCGATCGCAGGTATTTTATTAAATGCAATTCTTCCTGGAAATGACTATGAATTTAATGATGAAGAATTAGTTAAAAAAGAAATTGAAGAAGTTGCAGCACAAAAGGCTGAGCAGAAATAGAAACGCAGAAAAATAGATTACAGATAAATTAAAACCTTCAAAATGGGAGAAATCTTATTTTGAAGGTTTTTTATTTTGTAAAGTATGCTTTTTTGTACAAATAAAGAAATATACCGATTTTGACTTCAGTATTTGTATTGTTATATATAGGCAATGTAATTTTTAATTAAATTGATAAATCATTTTATTATATTAATGAAAAAAAGGATATATTTATTATTATTTATTATTGCACGAATAATAAAATATAAAATATACAAATATATCATAGAAGAAAGCATATGCTGACAAAAATATTGTTAATGATATAATTGAATTAAAAATATATAGTAACAGGAGGTAAGAATATAATGAAAGAAAAATTGTATGGAGCGAAGAAGGTTTATTTAAAAGCTATTTGTTAAAAATGAATATGAATAAAAAAATTGATTACATAATAAAAGGGATAAATATAAAAAATGATACTAATAGTGGAACTATTAGTTGTGAAATAGCTGATAAGGCGACATATACCCCGGAATTTCTCAATACAGCAAGTAATGTAGTTGTATGTGGATTGTTTAATCAACAAGGGCAAGGAAAATATGGATTATGTTGGGCGGCATCTGTTACAACTATAGTAAACTATAGAAATGGAACGGCATATACAGCTAAAAATGTTGCGGATAGAATGGGAATAGAATATAATACAGGTGGAACATTAGAAAATGCGTCTTTAGCATTAAATCTATATGGAGTTATGTATAAGGCAATATATAACCAAATTAGTTGGACTCTGGTAAAAAAGAATATTGATCAGAAGAGACCTATTTATGTTGCAGCAACTTCGAGTGGAAACGGACATGCGGTTGCATGTTTTGGATATAAAGTTAATAATCAGAAAAAGTATGTATATTTTTGGAATCCTGGTACACAGAGTACTTCTATTGTATTATACAAAACGGCCGGAACAACGTTTTCATATAATAATAGTGTATGGACTTGGAAATATACAGCTGCTAGAAATGGATAAGAGTAATGAAGATAAAAGTATATATATTTGGTATAATAATTATAGTTGGATATTTACTCACAGCATGTAGTAATGATGAAATAAATACAAAAAATGAAAAAACTGATAAAAATAATATTCTTAACAATAAAGAATATAATAAGATTGTTTATTGGATAGGTGGGCAAGGTATTGAAATAACTGATAAAGTAGATGTAGAAAATATAGTAGAGATTTTATCAACTGTTCCGGTGGAACGTAAAGAAAAAGCAGAAGAACGGGCAGGTGGAATTTTCTTGGATTTAATAAGTGATGGTAATCAAGAGGAAAGAATAGTAATATTAAGCGATTATATTTCTTACAATAATGAATATTATTATACAAAATATGATGTTATTCCAAGTGTTGAAGAAATTATTGAAGATGAAGCAAAAAAAAATGGACTAGAATATTTATTTGAAGATACATCGACTGGTCATCAGGGGAAAAAGAAAGTTAAGTAAATAATTTATATAATATATTTCATAAAAATAAGATAAGTATTATATTTTTATATATTATATGAATTATAAAAAAATAGTTTAAGATAACAAAAATAGATAATGTTAATATTTGTAAAAAAGATAATCGATTCGTATAATTGATTATCTTTTTTCTTGACAATTTTACAATATAACTTTAAAATAAAAATAACTTTATAATATAAAGTGAATGAAAGGAGAAGGTATGGAATTAACGCAAAAAAGAATTTACAAAGATATTGAGGAAATTAAGAACACAATTTAATGTTCAAAAAGAAACTATACAGGGCCATATAAGTTATTTTTGCTATATGGAATATTACAGGGAGTTTTATTAGTACTAAATTTATTTAGTGCGGTAATATGGGGTGCAAGTGACAATGGAGCAATGTTCAATTTCGCATCACAAATGATATGCTCAGCAATTATTGGTATATTTTATTTCCTAATATACAAGAATGAAAGAAGGGCAAGTAATAGATACTATTTATCAACTCTTAGTATCTGGGGAATATTAGCAATATCAACACCATTTATATTGTTTGCAACAAGATTAGTGCTGGCTTTAAGTAAAAGTGAATTGGTAACTGATAACTTAGTATTCTTAACAGATTATGAGAACTTAATTAATATAGTGTTAGTTTGCATTGCAATAATTACTGTTGGATATATAGTAAACAAAAGAGGGTTAGTGGGATTGGCAATTTTAATTCTGTTTTGTTTTATAACTATTAAAGTATTGCCAACTGTAAATATTTATATTAAATTAAATTTGGATAACCAATTACAAATAAGCATATCCTCCATATTTTATTGTGTAGTTAATATATTTGGATATATCGGTCTAGGTTTAATATTGTTACGTCAGGAGAAAAAAAGTGCAAATATCTAATATACCGGAAGCATTTAGTTTATCGATAAGATTAAAGTTAATAAGTTGTTTGCTTAATGGAGAAAAGACTTTTAAAGAATTAAAGCAGATTACAAAAGCTACAGATGGTAATATCAGTGTGCAATTATCCAAATTGGAAGAATGGGGATATATTGAATCGAAAAAAACTATATGCGGAAAAAGACCTAAAACAAGTTATAAGATAACAGAATTTGGAATAGAACAATTTGAAGCCTATGTTAATTTATTAGAGAAAATACTCAATGGTACTTTTATTAATAATACAGAGTGATTCATGGAAAATTGTATAAGTAAATAAGATTCTTACTAAACATTAATAGTGGTTATAATAGAAAAATAAAAACAGATAGTTGTTACAGTGTGCCAATCTTCAAAAGTTAGAACAGAAGCTAACGATTGAAAGGTGGCACTTCGTAATAAAGACTATCTGTTTTTATTTTTCTAAAGTATGCTTTTTTGATGGCGTTTTGATGTATAATTAATTTCAAAATATACGAAAAATACATAAAATGCAAGAAAGCATGGCAGGAGTAATATAACAAATGATTAATATATTAGTAGTCGAAGATGATAAACCAATTTCAGATTTAATAAAGATGAGTTTAAAAAGAGTGGGGTATTTATGTGATACAGCATTAGATGGTGAAATTGCAATAGATAAAATAAATGAAAAAACATATGATTTAATTTTATTGGATATTATGTTACCTAAAGTAAATGGTTTTGAAATTTTAGAATATATAGAACCACGTAAAATACCTGTAATTTTTCTGACAGCAAAAAATTCAGTTGAGGATAAGGTTAGAGGACTTAGAATGGGAGCAGAAGATTATATAGTAAAACCATTTGAAACAACAGAATTGTTGGCAAGAGTTGACGTTGTACTTAGAAGATATAATAAGACAGACAATGTAATTAATATAGCAGGATTGCAGATAGACATGATTTCAATGAAAGTGAGCCGCGATGGAAAGGAAATTTTGCTGACACCAAAAGAATATAATATACTGTTATTATTTGCACATAATCCAAATGTGGCACTTTATAGGGAAACAATATATGAGAGAGTTTGGGGAGAAGAATACGAATATGGTACAAAAACTGTTGATTTGCATATACAAAGATTGCGAAAAAAAGTTGGATGGCAGAAAGAATTAAAAGCAGTTAATAAAGTAGGATATAGATTAGAAGTATAGAACAAATTTAAAATAAAAGCAGGACTAGGTTACAAATGAAAAATATATTTTTAATCAAAGAAGTATAGATAAAGGATAAAGATTGGAATAACGGAATGAAATTTAGAACCAAAGTAGTTGTATGCATGATAAGTATACTTTCAATTATATTTGGTGCAGGCTCAAGTGCACTGATTTTGAACTCATTTAACAGCGCATTGGATAGGGAAAAGAAAAGTGCAATCCAGTCATATGAAATGATATTAAATACACTAAAAGTAGTAAATGGTGTAGAAGCGTGGGCTGACAGCAAAGATATATCAAATACAATTAAGGAAATGTCAACTCAAAGAAATACATCATGGGCTGGAATACATATTTATACAGAAAAAAATGAATTGTATAAAGATGGAAAAATGAAAGATAAATCGGGAAGTTTATTAGAAAGTACAAAATCAAAGAAAAATGTCGACGAGAAAAGTTGCATTACAAAAGTAATAGCAGGAAATGATAAAGAAAAATATCTTAAAGTTTCAGGGGCATTAAAAGTAGGAAAAGAAAAATGTTATTTAGATGTAGCATATGATATTTCACCAATATATGAAGAAAGGGATAAACTACAGCAAATATATTATGAAGTATTTGCAATAATGATTGCTTTATGTGGAATACTTTCGTACAGCAATTCATTTATAATGACAAGACCATTAGTAAGATTGTCAAGAACATCAAAAGCAATTGCCGCAGGTAATATTTCGTATCGTTCAAGAATAAAGACAAAAGATGAAATAGGAACAATGGCAAGGGAATTTGATAAAATGGCGGACAAACTGGAAAATAATATAATTGAATTGAAGGATACAATGGAAAGTCAGAATCAGTTTATAGGAAATTTTACTCATGAACTAAAGACGCCTATGACCTCAATTATAGGATATGCGGATTTGTTACGAAGTCAGGCACTGACAATGGATGAACAGGTAGAAGCAGCAAATTATATTTTTTCAGAGGGCAAGAGATTAGAAAGATTGTCACTAAAACTATTGGACATATTTGTAACTGAAAATAGTGAGGTGAAATTGGTTTTAGTTTCGCCGGGGAAAATAGTTGAACAGTTAGTAGAAAATCTTAAAGCTGATTATTTGAAAAGAAATATTGCATTAAAATATAACTATGAAAAAGGAGTCTGCCTGTTAGAACCGGATCTTGTGCGTTCCCTTATAATTAATTTAATGGATAATAGTAGAAAAGCAATGACTGATAACGGGCATGGCATAATTAGTGTAGAAGTTAAAATGACAGATAATGGTTGTTCAATTATCGTAAAGGATAATGGAAAAGGAATGCCGCCGGAAGCATTACAACACATAACAGAAGCTTTTTACAGAGTTGATAAATCACGTTCAAGAAAACAGGGTGGAGCCGGATTAGGATTGGCGCTGTGTGCAAAAATTGTAGAAGTTCATAATGGCGATATTAAATTTGAAAGTAAAGAAAATGAAGGAACGACTGTAACGGTAGAACTGAAGGGAGGAATAGCATAAATGTGGTATAGAATTAAAACAATAGCTTTGGTTGCCATAATGATAACTGTAGGTGCTATTTTCCCAAAAACAGTTTTAACATACCAGGATAAAATTCTTCAGGGAAAAGTATCTAAATATAACATAAATCAAATTGAATTTAAAACTGAGAATGAAATATTTAATATATTAAACAATATATCAAATAATAATTTTTACTATTCGCGTGAAATAGTAAGTGGTATGGAAAAAAGCAGAGCTGAAATATATGAACAGGAAAAATCATTTTTGAAAATTATAAAAGAATATTGTTCTTCAGATTTAGACTTTGAGAATATAAAGTATCATAATGAATCAGCAGATTTATATATAGAAGACTCACAAAATTCAATATATGTAAACGATAATTTGAATTATGGAATATCAGGAACATCTAATGCAACTAATAGTGATGAGAACAAAAAAAATAGTAATATGCAGAAAAAAATTGTAAGTGAAGCAACTGCAACTAAAATGGTGATATGGAATTGTAATTTAGAAGGTATAGAGGGAATTAGTATAAACATGCAGATAGAAGATGCAACAGGGCTTGTATGTGGATTTTCAATAGATTATGAAAATGTAGAATATACACCATTTATTACTGATGTAGAAGAATTTGTAAAAGCACTTGGAAAATATTATGGAGTGGAAGCGCAAATTAATAATAAAAATTACGGGCAGATAGAAATAATGTTATCTGATAATAATTCAAAAAAACAAATTATAGTGTATATGAATATCGATAAATACGGAGTTTATTTTAATCAGTAAATGATGCCAAAACGATGCCAAAACATAGCCGTTTTTTAGAAACACTTTACTATGATGATTTATAACAAAAAATCATAGTGAGGTGTTTTTTATGTACACAAGTGAAAATGGATACAAAATAAGAAAAGAAAAGGAAAGGGGCAATGAAATAAAAAAAATAAGAAAAAGTAAATTGAAAAAGTGCATAGGTGTATTAGGAATATTAATAGCATTGATTATTATTACAGGGTGTGTGAATAACTTTGGAAAATTTGTGATTACTAAAAATAATGTAAGAGCTGCTAATAAAAATGAGAAAACTATAGAAACAACTAAGCCATCTAAAAAATCAGATTGGAAATTGCTTCTTGTGAATTATCAAAATAAAATTAACAGTGATGCAAAAATTGATGTGGTGCAATTGAAGAATGGACAGGCAATAGATAAGAGATGCTATGAAGAATTACAGCAAATGATGGATGATTGCAGAGATGAAGGACTTGACCCTATTATTTGTTCATCATATAGAAGCCATAGAAAGCAAAAGATTTTATATGAACAGAAAATTTATGATCTTTTAAATGAAGGTTATTCACAAACGAAAGCAAAAAACGAAGCCGCAACCGTAGTGGCTATTCCGGGAACAAGTGAGCATGAAATCGGGCTTGCAGTAGATATAGTAGATGATAACTATCAAATGTTAGAGAACGAACAGGAGAATACACCGGTTCAAAAGTGGTTGATGAAAAACTGTTGGAAATATGGATTTATATTGAGATATCCTGAGAATAAGAAAAAGATAACAGGTGTAATATATGAACCATGGCATTACAGATATGTTGGTAAAACAGCAGCAAAAGAAATAATGAGTAAGGGAATTTGCTTAGAAGAATATTTAGATGAATAATAACAGGTTGAGAGTGAAATAGAAGAGTAAAAACAACCTTCAAAAATAGAAATGTTTCTTATCTTTGAAGGTTGTTTTATTTCTCTCTGATAATCATAAATTACATAACAATTGAAAATAAAAGAAGAACTGCAATAATAGCAAGAAAAACACAACTTACGATATTTAATTTATGTATATTATAGTATGAATTGTTGTTAGCATTCCAAACAAAATATGAATTAATTACATCATCAGGAGTACCAAAATTTTTATATAGTTCTTCAAGAGAAGAAATATTATATTCGTTACAATATTCTTCAAGATAGTTTTGCAATTTTTTTATATATAGTCTTTCAGATTTACCTATAATGGGAAATGCTGATTTTACGTTCTTAACATATATCTTACATACTCTATTCATTAAATAGTTTATCCCCCTTTCGTAAAAAATTAATTAAGTGAATCTAAAATAGTCTTAACACCATTTATAGTATTGTTGTAATTATTTGATAATTGCTCAAGATAATTAATACCTTCATCTTCAATGTGATAGTAAATTCTAGTTCTCTTTCTACCAACTAATTTAGAATATTCACTAATTTTTCCTTCATTCTCAAGCTTGTATGTAGCTGTATAAATAGTATTTTGAGAAATAGAAAGAAGTCCACCTGATTTCTCTTCAATGCTTTTAGTAATCTCATATACATAAGCATCGTGATTCTTTAAAAAAGATAAAATAAGTAATTCAGTTATTCCATTAATAAAATAATTTCGTTCAGCCACAATTACACCTACTTTCAAATGATGTGACAAGTATAATATATTTAATTATATAAATCAATATTTTGAATAACAAATTATATAGGTTATAAGAATAACATTGAAAGATGGCAGGCTATTCTTATTTTAAGGCTATATATTTTTTCTATATTTAAAAGTTCAAAATGTAGATACCCTTGCGAAATTTTTGTAATTGTGATAGAGTGTCTCGAGGAAAGACCGCTATGTTATTGCGGCTTTATGGATGGTATTCGAAAGAAACTATACCAAAAGACAATTTCTTATATTAATAATTTGAGTGTGCATAGCCGATATTTCATTTTAGAAAATCGGACTCATTATCCCGTAACTAAGGTTAGGAGGGATGCCATGAAAATTGGATTTATAGGAGCAGGGAAAGTTGGCTTTTCCCTTGGAAAATATTTTGCTGAAAATGGTCAGAATGTTTGTGGCTATTACAGTGAATTTGAACATGATGCTGTGGAAGCAGCAGAATTTACAAACAGTAAAGAATACAAAGAAATCAATGATTTAATAGCGGATAGTGATGTGATTTTTTTGACGGTATCTGATGGGCAGATTAAGTCTGTATGGAATCAGTTGAAAAGTCAGCACATTAAGAATAAGATTATTTGTCATTGTAGTGGCGCTATGTCGTCAGATGTCTTTTCGGATATAACCGACATGAATTGTTACGGTTACTCCATCCATCCACTCTTTGCAGTAAGTAATAAATACGATTCTTACAAAGAGCTTTCCAATAGTTATTTTACAATTGAAGGTGATACAAAATATTTAGACCGGATGATTAGTCTATTTGAAAATCTGGGAAATAAAGTTATTACCATAGACAAAAAAGATAAAGTCAAATATCATGCTGCGGCAGCTGTTTGCAGTAATCTTGTGGTAGGACTTATTAACATGAGTGAAAATCTGCTTAAGGAATGTGGATTTGATGAAAAAAGTGCTCATGAGGCAATTACGCCTATCGTTATGGGAAATATCAATCACATTATTAATGACGGAACGGTTAATGCACTTACAGGACCTATTCAGAGAAATGATATAGGCACAGTTAAAAAACATTTGGAATGCCTTAATGATGATGAAAAAAGAACATATAAGGCAGTGTCTTTGGAAGTTTTAAAAGTTGCAGAGAACAGAGATAAAAATATTGATTATAGTGAGATGGAGGAAATATTAAAATGAAAACTACAGTAACAACACTTCAGAATATGAAAGCAGAAAATAAAAAAATTGCAATGCTTACATGTTACGATTATTCAACAGCAAAGCTTATGGACGAGGCAGGAGTTGATACAATTTTAGTAGGTGACTCTCTTGGAAATACAATGCTTGGTTACGAAGATACAATCAGCGTAACAGTGGAAGATATGATTCATCACTGCGCAGCTGTTGCAAGAGGGGCAAAGAACCCGTTAATCGTTTGCGATATGCCATTTATGTCATATCAGTCATCAGTATATGATGCAGTTGTAAATGCAGGTCGACTTATGAAAGAGGGACGTGCGCAGATGGTAAAATTAGAGGGCGGAAAAGAAGTTTGCCCACAGATAGAAGCTATTGTTAAAGCATCAATTCCGGTTTGCGCTCATTTGGGACTTACACCACAGTCAATTAACGCACTTGGTGGATATAAGGTTCAGGGAAAGACAGAAGATGCAGCTCAGAAATTAATAGATGATGCAAGAGCAGTAGAAGCAGCAGGAGCTTCAATGCTTGTACTTGAATGTGTTCCTGAAAAGCTTGCTACAAAGATTACGGAAGAACTTTCAATTCCTACAATTGGAATTGGAGCAGGAGCAGGTTGTAGCGGACAGGTTTTGGTATATCAGGATATGCTAGGAATGTTTACAGATTACGTTCCAAAGTTTGTTAAGAATTTTGCAAATGTTGGTGAAGTAATGAAAAATGCATTCAGACAGTACAAAGAGGAAATTAACAATCAGACATTTCCAGCTGCAGAACATTCATATAAAATAGATGATGAAGTAATAGGAAAATTATATTAAAGAATTGCAAAAAGCGAATAGCCGCCGACCGAAGGGAGGGGCAATACAGAATACAGGAGGAAACAAAATGAACGAAGTTCATTTTCTATAAATGTTTCCGACGAATAGCCGCTGACCGAATGGAGAGGCAATACAGATTACAGGAGGACGAACAATGAAAGTAGTAAAAACAATTAAAGAAGTTAGAGAAAATGTAAAGACTTGGAAAAAGGAAGGACAGACAGTTGGATTTGTACCAACAATGGGATATCTTCATGAAGGACATGGAAGTCTTATAAAGAAAGCAAGAGAAGAAAATGATAAAGTTGTAGTCAGCATATTTGTAAATCCAATGCAGTTTGGACCAACAGAAGATTTGGAAAGTTATCCAAGAGATTTAGAAAAGGATAGCAAATTCTGTGAAAGCCTTGGCGCAGATTTGATTTTTAATCCTGAACCTGAAGAAATGTACAAAGATGGTTTTAGTTCATACGTTGATATGTCAGTGTTGACAGAAGAATTATGTGGACTTAGCAGACCTGTTCATTTCAGAGGTGTATGTACAGTAGTAAGCAAATTATTTAACATCGTAAACCCTGACAGAGCTTATTTTGGCCAGAAGGATGCTCAGCAGTTAGCGATTATTAAGCATATGGTACAGGATTTAAATTTTGATATTGAAGTTATCGGTTGCCCTATTGTAAGGGAAGAAGATGGACTTGCAAAGAGTTCAAGAAACACATATCTTTCAGCAGAAGAAAGAAAAGCAGCTTTAATTTTAAGCAGAACAGTTAAGCTTGGAAGAGAAATGCTTGAAGCAGGTGAAACTGATGCGGATAAGATTGTTGAAGCTATGAAGAAAAATATTGAAACGGAACCACTTGCTAAAATTGATTATGTTAAAGCGGTTGATGGCTTAACAATGCAGCAGGTTAAGAAAGTACAGAAGCCAATGTTAGTAGCTATGGCAGTTTACATTGGAAAGACAAGATTAATAGACAATACCATTTGGGATTAAGCCAAGCCATGCACCTGCAAATAATTTTTTCAGATGAGAGCTTGCTCTCAAATATGAAAAAAATTATTTGCAGGTATACGGCGCAGCCGTCCATGATAAAATGCGGAGCATTTTAGAATGGGGCATGGCAGACGGAATACAATGTAAAAATAAAAGCGGAAGGAAATAAAAATGCAGATAGAAATGTTAAAAAGTAAGATACACCGTGCAACAGTAAAACAGGCAGAATTAGATTATGTAGGAAGCATAACAATTGATGAGGATTTATTAGATGCAGCAGGAATTTTAGAATATGAAAAAGTTCAGATTGCTGACGTAGATAATGGAAATAGATTTGAAACTTATGCAATTGCCGGTGAACGCGGTTCAGGAATGATTTGCTTAAATGGAGCAGCAGCACATTGTGTATCATTAGGCGATAAGGTAATTATTATGTGTTATGCACAGATGACACCTGAGGAAGTTAAAGAAAACAAGCCAAAGGTTGTTTTCGTAGATGATGACAACAAAATTACAAGACTTACAAATTACGAAAAACATGGAAGATTATTTGACTTGGAAAAATAGAAAACATGGGAGATTGCCTGATTTAGAAAAATAGGATAAAATAGGGAAGAATATTTGATTTAGAAAAATAGGAGAACCGTTATGTTAAAAGGAAAAACAGTAGTGTTAGGCGTAACAGGAAGCATAGCAGCGTACAAAATTGCAAGCTTGGCGAGTGCTTTAGTAAAACTTCATGCAGATGTAAATGTTATAATGACTAAAAATGCAACAAATTTTATAAATCCTATTACATTTGAATCGCTTACGGGAACAAAATGCCTTGTAGATACATTTGACAGAAATTTTGAATTTCAGGTTGAACATGTGTCATTAGCACAGAAAGCGGATATATTTATGGTGGCTCCTGCCAGTGCAAATGTAATTGGAAAGATTGCAAATGGTATTGCGGATGATATGCTTACGACAACAATTATGGCAGCAAAATGTCCTAAATATATTTCTCCTGCAATGAACACGAATATGTTTGAAAATCCTATTGTTCAGGATAATCTTAATAAGTTGAAAAATTATGGATACAATGTTATCGAACCGGCAGTAGGATATCTTGCATGTGGAACTACAGGTAGCGGGAAAATGCCTGAACCCGAAGTGCTTCTTTCATATATTATGAAAGAGATTGCATTTGAAAAAGATTTGAAAGGCAAAAAGATTTTAGTTACTGCGGGTCCTACGAAAGAAAAGATTGATCCTGTTCGTTTCATCAGCAATCATTCTACAGGAAAGATGGGTTATGCAATTGCAAAAAATGCAATGCTTAGAGGTGCAGATGTAACTTTGGTTAGTGGACACACTTCTATAGAAAAACCTGATTTTGTTAAAGTTGTGGATGTCGAAAGTGCACAGGATATGTACGAAGCAGTAGCAGCTGAATTTGACAATCAGGATATTCTCATAATGAGTGCGGCAGTTGCCGATTATCGTCCGGTTAATCCTGCGGATAACAAGATTAAGAAAAAAGAAGGAGATTCTTCAATAGAATTAGAGAGAACAACGGACATCATTGGAACGCTTGCTCCTAAAAAGAAAAATCAGTTTGTATGTGGCTTTTCCATGGAAACTGAAAATATGCTTGAAAATTCAAAAGCAAAACTTGAAAAGAAAAATCTCGACATGATTGTTGCAAACAACTTAAAAGTTAAAGGTGCCGGATTTGGAACAGACACAAACATAGTAACAATTATTACTAAGGATGAAGTAAAAGAGTTGCCAATTATGTCTAAAGACGAGGTAGCAAATGCTTTGCTTAATGAAATAGTTAAAAAACAGAAATGAAAATAAACATATTTCAGACAAAATACTTTTAGTGTTAATACGAAAGGTATTTTTATGAATTGAAACAAACAACGGGTAAATAGCTTGACTGGCTATTTACCCGTTGTTTTATTTATTTTAATTAAGCCTGTTACCGTTAAAGTCATAATGGAATCTTGGTGACAAAGCAACTGAACCGGACAATACTTTTCTGTAGTTTTTTATAAGTGATACAGCCACAGGAACAGAATCTCTTAACATTTTTTCTAATTCAATTGTATTTTCACGACATTTCTTATTTGCTTCAGGTTCAATCATGTGACCTTTAAAAGATTTGTAATGAAATGTTACACGCATGAGAATGTCAATTATTTTTTGCTTTGGCTTTCTAGGAGCAACAAATAAATGCTTAATAAGTCGCATCCATCGCATGCATTTATGTGAAGCAATTGTTGAAAGTCCTTTATAAAATACAGCAGCACTTTTGGCGGTGGCATAATCTGTAGAAACAAGTTTGTGCATTGGGTAGCGTTCAGGTTTAAAACCATCTTTTGAAAGCAAAAGATTCTCCAAATCACCTTCAATTTCTATGTGACCGCAACCTGTTTCGTTCATACTTAAATTAACATAAGGATGACAAATGCTGTCCAATGTAAAATGGCATATAAATCCCATGATATAACTGAATTCTGCACTGTGAATTCCATATTTATGTACTACATCAATGGAATTAAGCATAAATGTGTAAGCATCGGATTTGTGAAGCTTAACACCATATTGGTTGATTTTGTTCATTGAAAAGGCTCTGTAGAAAAATAGATAATCAGGGCCCTGAAGTCCAAGTCTGAATGAATTTGGATATCTTCTGATAATTTCTTTATATTCAACGGGCAAATTTTTAATTACAAGTTTGCCAAATTTGTTATGAGCATATAATGAGGGCATAGTAATTCCTCCTTCTTAAGTATAAAACTTTTGTATAAATTCTTCTGTAGTTAGCCGTACCAAGTTTTTTCACCCGCGTATGAGTAAACTCAAGTGGGCTTAGAAACTCCAACGTTGATACCTACGGATTGTTTCGTGCTACGCACTCTTTACCCTAGCCTCGTATAATTTTATTTTAGCACAAATTAAAAAAAAATAACATTATGAATATTAAATTTTCATTAATAATGTATTACTCAATAAAAAAGTTACAGAATTTGACTATTGCAAATTGTGCAAAAGGGTGTTATCATTATAATAGAACATATGTTCGACAGAAAGGTGGTGACACATACATGGATAGCATGGAATTGAGTAATAAATCAGACGTAATTAGTATTGACAATTTAAGTAAAGAGCTTAATGATGCTACATATAATAAAACCAGCGTTATTGATGACAGTAAATTTAATACAGATTCCGTGGAAGTTAATGTTACTCATAATCTTAGCATGTCAGAGAAGTTAAGAATATTGACAGATGCTGCCAAGTATGATGTGGCGTGCACAAGTAGTGGTGTCGACAGAAGCAATAAGGGAAGTGGACTTGGAGATACTCATGCGTGTGGAATATGTCATACATTTGCGGCGGATGGAAGATGTGTGTCACTGCTTAAGATATTATTTACTAATGAGTGTATATATGATTGCAAGTATTGTGTTAACAGAGTTTCTAATGATGTGCCGAGGACAACATTTACACCTGATGAAGTTTGTAAATTAACCATAGAGTTTTATAGAAGAAATTATATAGAAGGGCTATTTTTGAGCTCGGGAATAGTTAAGAATCCTAATCATACAATGTCACTTATTTATGAAGCAATTTGGAAATTGAGAAATATACATCATTTTTATGGCTATATACATGTAAAAGTAATTCCGGGTACATCACCTGAAATTATTGAAAAATTGGGTTTTCTTGTTGATAGAATGAGTGCCAACTTAGAATTGCCAACGCAGGAAAGCCTTTCTGAACTTGCACCGAACAAGCATCATAAGAATATAATTATACCCATGAAGCAGATTAAAGATGGAATGGGTCATTTGCTTCCGGGGAAGAATGACGGATATCATTATCCAATGAAATATGGAGGTTATAAGAGTTCTAAATTTGTCCCGGCAGGGCAGAGCACTCAGATGATTATTGGAGCAACAAGAGAAACAGATTACCAGATATTAAATGTAACAGCTACATTGTATGAGAAGTTTAAACTTAAGAGAGTGTTTTATTCAGGATTTGTAGATGTGAATCATAATATAGAGGCACCATCTTTGGGAGGCCATAGCATTTTACTTAGAGAGCATAGATTGTATCAGGCGGATTGGCTGTTAAGATATTATGGCTTTACGGCAGGTGAATTATTAAGCAAAGAGAAGCCTAATTTTAATATGGCGTTAGATCCTAAGTGCGACTGGGCTATTAATCATATAGAACAGTTCCCTGTGGAGATTATGAGGGCAGATTATTATACGTTGTTAAGAGTTCCGGGAATTGGTGTAAAGTCGGCAAAACGAATTGTGTCAGCAAGACGATATGGTAAATTGGATTTTTATAACTTAAAGAAGATGGGTGTTGTATTAAAAAGAGCAGCATTTTTTATAACATGTAACGGAAAGACAATGATGCCTCTTAATATGAATCAGGATTATATAGCACGTTCAATAGCGGATAGTGACAGAAAGAATACTTATGCCATTGATAATAATATTACTTATACGCAGATGAATATATTTGATATGGGGGTGAACTGATGAATGAATTTAAGGAAATAACTCTTGTATGTGATGACTCATTTGATGGAATTATGACTGCTGTATATGACGGATGGGTTTTAATGCTTAAGGGTAATAAAGTAAAGATTTATCCGGGAGATGATTATGCATATGAGTTGTTTTGTGAGAATATTAATTGTAAGACTAACGTAAAGAAGGCAATTAGTGTTGCACAGGCAATTCAGCAGAAGATATCGGTTGAAGCATATGAATATATTTTCAGGGCAGCACATCATTATGATAAGAATCGCGGGAATGCTATTTTGGAATTCCTTAAAGTGGGATTTAGAGCAGGTAGTAGAACTACTAAGATGCTTAGTGAAAATAGAGTAATGACCGTAATGGAATTGGCAAGAAAGGCTTCTAATGAGGCGAATGTATTCAGAGAAATATTAAGATTTAAAGAAATTAACGGTAAATTTTTATTTGGCACAATAAGTCCTAAGTGTGATGTTTTAATATTAATTGAGAATCATTTTACATGCAGATATCCTGAAGAAAACTGGATTATATATGATGATATTAGAAAAAAAGCGCTAGTTCACAGGTATAAAAGTGAAACAATAGTTGTATCCGGAGAAGAGCTAGATAGAGTGATTGACCAGATTGATATAGATGATGATTATGAGGAATTGTGGAAAGTATTTTTTGATGCGATAGCGATAGAAGAGAGAAGAAATGAAAAGTGTCAGATGAGTCACGTCCCTAAATGGTATAGAAAACATATGAATGAATTTAATTAAAACATTTTTAAAGTGTACTTATTAAAAAAAAAGTGCTATACTATCGAATAAGTATGGGTTATGTCGCAATGACATAATCCATAATAAAACTACTATTCAGGAGGAACTCATGAGCAAGGTAAAGAGAGTTTATGTGGAAAAGAAACAGCCATATGCTGTTAAAGCCAAGGAACTTACAGAGGATATCAAGGGTTATTTAGGAATCAACACATTGGATGCTGTAAGAGTTTTAGTAAGATATGATGTTGAGAATTTATCTGAAGACACTTATAAGAAAGCATTAACAACAGTATTTTCTGAACCACCGGTTGATAATGTTTATGAAGAAAATTTTCCGTTTAACGAAACAGACAGAATTTTTAGCGTGGAATATTTGCCGGGGCAGTTTGATCAGAGAGCTGATTCTGCAGAACAGTGTGTTAAGTTTTTAAATGAAGACGAGAAGCCTGTAATTAAAAGTGCAACAACATATGTTTTAGAAGGACATATGAGCGATGAACAGTTTGAACAGGTTAAGTCATATTGTATTAACCCTGTAGATTCAAGAGAAACAGGTTTAGAAAAACCTGAAACACTTGTAACAGAATTTGAAGAACCTGCAGACGTTATTATATTCGATGGCTTTAAGGATATGGAGGAAGCACCACTTAAAGAATTATATGATTCTTTAGGACTTGCTATGACATTTAAAGATTTTCTTCACATTCAGAATTATTACAAGAATGAAGAAGACAGAGATCCTTCAATAACAGAAATAAGAGTATTAGATACATATTGGTCAGATCATTGCCGTCATACAACATTTAATACAGAACTTACAGATGTTACATTTGATGATGGATATTTTAATAGTCCACTTGTTAAGACATACGAAGAGTATATGGAAACAAGAGAAAGTGTTTTCAAGGGTAGAAAGGACAAGTTTGTCTGCTTTATGGATTTAGCACTTATGGCTATGCGTAAGTTAAAGATGGAAGGTAAATTAGACGACCAGGAAGAATCAGATGAAATAAATGCATGTAGTATTGTTGTGCCTGTAGAAGTTGACGGCAAGGAAGAAGAATGGCTTGTTAACTTTAAGAATGAAACACACAACCATCCTACAGAAATTGAACCATTTGGTGGCGCTGCAACATGTTTAGGTGGAGCAATCAGAGATCCATTGTCAGGACGTACATATGTATATCAGGCAATGCGTGTAACAGGTGCAGCTGATCCAACTAAGTCAATGAGCGAAACTTTAAAGGGTAAATTACCACAGAAGAAGATTGTTCAGGGAGCAGCTAATGGCTATAGTTCATATGGTAACCAGATTGGTCTTGCAACAGGATATGTTAAGGAAATTTATCATCCTGATTATGTTGCTAAGAGAATGGAAATCGGTGCGGTTATGGGAGCAGCTCCTAGACGTGCAGTACAGAGATTAAATTCTGACCCGGGTGACATTATCATCTTATTAGGTGGTAGAACAGGAAGAGACGGTTGTGGTGGAGCAACAGGTTCTTCAAAGATTCATACAGAACAGTCAATTGAAAGCTGTGGAGCAGAAGTTCAGAAGGGTAATGCACCTACAGAACGTAAATTACAGAGATTGTTCAGACGTGAAGAAGTAAGTTATTTAATTAAGAAATGTAATGACTTTGGTGCAGGTGGTGTATCTGTTGCTATAGGTGAATTAGCAGACGGATTACATGTAAACCTCGATAAAGTAACTAAGAAATATGCAGGTCTTGATGGTACGGAAATTGCAATTTCAGAATCACAGGAAAGAATGGCAGTTGTTGTAGATCCTAAAGATGTAGAACAGTTCTTAAAATATGCTAATGAAGAAAATCTTGAAGCAACAGAAGTAGCATATGTAACAGAAGAACCTAGACTTGTATTAGAATGGAGAGGAAAAGAGATAGTTAATATTTCAAGAGCATTCCTCGATACAAACGGAGCTCATCAGGAAACAACAGTAGAAGTTGAAATGCCGGATGAAGATAAGAACTTCTTCAAGAAACCTCAGGTTGATGATGTTAAGGAAAAATGGTTAGAAACATTATCAGATTTAAATGAGTGTTCACAGAAGGGATTAGTAGAAAAATTTGACGGCTCAATTGGAGCAGGTTCAGTATTTATGCCATTTGGTGGTAAATATCAGTTAACAGAAACTCAGACAATGGTAGCTAAGCTTCCTGTACTTAAAGGAAAATGCGATACAGTAACAATTATGAGTTACGGATTTGATCCATATCTTTCAAGTTGGAGCCCATACCATGGTGCAATTTATGCAGTAGTAGATTCTGTAGCTAAGGTAGTTGCAACAGGTGGTGATTATAAGAAGATTAGATTTACATTCCAGGAATACTTCAGAAGAATGACAGAAGATCCAAAGCGTTGGAGCCAGCCATTTGCAGCACTTCTTGGTGCATATGACGCTCAGATGGGATTTGGTCTTCCATCAATCGGTGGTAAGGATAGTATGTCAGGTACATTTAATGATATTGATGTTCCTCCAACACTTGTTTCATTTGCGGTAGATGTTGCAAAAGAAAAAGATATTATTACACCCGAATTTAAAGAAGTTGGAAGTAAGATTGTTAAATTTGAAATATGCAGAGACCAGTACGAAAAGCCAAATTACGAATGTATGATGAAGTTATATGATGCAATTCATGAAATGATTCAGAATGGAACTATAATTTCAGCATATGCATTAGATAGTAAAGGTGTTATTCCAGCAGTAAGTAAGATGGCATTTGGTAATAAGATTGGTGTTTCTGTCAGCGGACAGATTCCTGGAGCAGACTTATTTGCACCTGGATACGGTGATATAATTGCAGAAGTACCTGCTGATAAGATTGATGATGTAAATGTAAGTTATGTATTAATCGGTGAAACAACAGATGATGCTACACTTAAATATGGAGAAGAATCAATTTCATTGGATGATGCAATTAAGACATGGGAAAAACCACTTGAAAAAGTATTCCCAACAAGAAGTCATAAAGACACATCAGTTATCGATACTCCTGTATACGATAAAGGAAGTGTTTATGTATGCAAGAATAAGATTGCTAAACCTACAGTATTTATTCCTGTATTCCCAGGAACTAACTGTGAATATGACAGTGCTAAGGCATTTGAAAATGCAGGCGCAAACGTTATTACAAAGGTATTTAAGAATCTTACACCTGAGGATATCAGAGACTCAGTAAGAATCTTTGAAGAAAGCATTAATCAGTCACAGATTATTATGTTCCCAGGTGGATTTAGTGCAGGTGATGAACCGGATGGATCAGCTAAGTTCTTTGCTACAGCATTTAGAAATGAAAAGATTAAAGAAGCTGTTCATAAACTTTTAAATGAAAGAGATGGATTAGCACTTGGTATATGTAATGGATTCCAGGCTTTAATTAAGTTAGGATTAGTTCCAAATGGACAGATTACAGGACAGAATGAAAATTCACCAACATTGACATACAACACAATTAACAGACATGTATCTAAGATGGTTTATACAAAGGTTGTATCAAATAAATCACCTTGGTTACAGTTAGCAGAACTTGGTGGAACATATGTAAATCCTGCTTCACATGGTGAAGGAAGATTTGTTGCACCTGAAGAATGTATTAAAGAATTATTTGCTAACGGTCAGGTTGCTACTCAGTATGTAAATGAACAGGGACAGCCTACAATGGATGAAGAATGGAATGTAAACGGTTCATATTATGCAATTGAAGGTATTACATCTCCAGACGGAAGATGCTTAGGTAAGATGGCTCATATCGAAAGAAAAGGGAACTCAGTAGCTATGAATATTTATGGCGAACAGGATCTTAAGGTATTTGAAGCCGGAGTTAAGTATTTTAAATAATAAAAACACTTATATTGTAAATAATAACAATAAACAAAATTATGGGCCCGGAGTAATCCGGGCTCATATTGAAAAGGAAGATGCGATATGAATTATTTGAAAAGTCTTAAATGGGAAATGGTAATTTATGCTTTGTTATGTATATTAATGGGCATTTTGATGATGATTTATCCAAGTAGCATATTGAATACAATTTGTTATATAATAGCAGTTATATTTTTACTTTTAGCAATAAGATATTTACTTGAATATAGAAAAAGAGATTTGATAAATGATTTTTATAAATATGAATTAGTAGTTGGAATTATATTTATAATTGCCGCAATATTTGTTCTTGTAAAGAAGGATTTTGTTATATCAATAATTCCATTTATAGTCGGAATAATTATAGTGATAAGTGGAATTATGAAGATTGAAAATGCTTTGGATTTAAAAAGAATGGATTCACATTGGGTATTTTTACTTATAGTGGCAATTGTTAATGTGCTATTAGGAATTGTAATATTAATAAATCCGCAGAACACAGCAGTATTTGTTACAAGAATTACAGGAATAATTTTAACATATTCAGGAGTTGTAGATTTAATTACGACACTAACTGTATCAGGTAAAATTAGAAGATGGGTAGATGATAATACAATTATAGATACAGAAAGCAGAGATATAGATGAATAAAACCAAAAGCCTCGCAAAATTAATTGCGAGGCTTTTGGTTTTATTGGCTATTTGTCAAGAATGGGGGTAATCCGTGTTTTATAGTGCACCTTTTGGCACACGCTTTGAATCTTTGTAAAATATGGTGAACCCCAAGTGTATAAACATTTACTTCTTGTAATATATATCTATTTTAAAGTTTCGTATTTTTGAATAATTCCTACACCTATAGGATAAGGACCTGTGTGAACAGCAGTTGTCATACCAATATCAACATTAAGTTCGTCTAAGCATTTTACTCCAAGTGTGCTTTCAGCATCCTTTAAAAATTCGGCGCCTTCTTCTTTATCATAACCCCAACCTACGTTGAAGTTGTAATCATCTTTGCTTAAATTGTTGTCAGTAAAGTGTTTGTTAACAGTATCTAAAACAGCTTTCTTTAATTTAGCACGACTTCTGCCAATTCCGCCTAAACCTAATTCACCGTTTTTAAGTAAGATGATAGGTTTGATTCCTAATTTACCTGTTGCAATTGAAGCAAGCTTTCCAATACGACCACCGATTCTAAGATAATCAAGAGAACCAACAGTAAAGAAAATGATTGCTGTAGGAATTAATTTTTCGATTTTTTCAATAGCCTCTTCAAAGTTAAGACCGTCATTTTTCATTCTTACAATTTCATTTACTAATAATGCCTGTGTAGCAGTGTTTTGCTTAGAATCAAATACTGCAATCTTTGCATCAGGGTAGTCTTCCTTAATTAAATCAGCAGCTGTTCTTGCTGAATTATAAGAACCACTAAGAACAAGAGAAATTGTTAAACATATAACAGGAATATCCTGTTTAACATATTCTAAAAATGTATCCATATATTCTTCAACTGATGGAAGTGATGACTTTGGAAAAACATTTTCATTAACAAGTCTTGTGTAAAACTCATCTCTTGTTATATCGATGCTATCTTTTAAATAATGTTCCTGGTCAAAAGAAACAGAGAAAGGAACAACTGTAATGTCATTCTTTTCAACATATTCTTTTGATAAATCACATGCGCTATCGCTAATTATTTTATACATAAAACTAAACTCCTTAAGATAAAAGAATCTTTTGTAAAAAACATATAGTTATCAATACTAGATGAAGTATAACACTAAACTATCATACTGGCAATAGATAAAATAATAATAACATAAAATAATGCAAAATAGCTATGAACTTTATATATTTCATTTTCTTTTACTTATATATTTCATTTTCTTTTACTTGCCTTGAAACGAATACATTTATTTGATATACTTTTAGATGGCGTATTCTGCCTGAAAACAGGCGGCCGGAAAGAGGTATATATGACAATTCTTATTAAGAACGGAAGAGTAATTAATCCGTCTGAGAAAATGGATAAGGTGTTAGATGTCTATGTTAAGGACGGAGTAATTGTTGAAAAAGGGGAAAACATCGAAAAAGAAGCTGATAAGGTTATTGATGCTAAGGGATGTTTTGTAATGCCGGGACTTATAGACTTACATGTTCATTTTAGAGACCCGGGGCTTACTTATAAAGAAGATATAATAACAGGAAGTATGGCGGCAGCTAATGGTGGATTTACATCTGTATGTTGCATGCCAAATACAAAACCTGTTACTGACAATGCAGAAGTGGTCAGATATATTATAAATAAAGGAAAAGAAGCAGGATATACAAATGTACTTCCTGTAGGTTCTGTTACTAAAGGAATGGCAGGAAAAGAAATAACAGATGTATTCGAACTTAAAGAGGCAGGTATATGTGCTATAAGTGAAGATGGTAAATCTGTTATGGATTCTAATGTATATCGTGATGCAATGAAAAATGCAGTTAAAGCGGATGTGCCGGTATTAGCTCATTGCGAAGATATCAATTTAGTAAATGGTGGCGTAATGAATATGGGCGACAAATCAGAAGAGTTTGGAGTTAAAGGTATTAGTAACGCGGTTGAAGATATAATTGTGGCAAGAGATATTTTGCTTGCAAAAGAAACAGGGGCTAAATTACATTTGTGCCATTGCTCAACAAAAGACAGTGTAACAATGGTTAAAAAAGCAAAAGAAGACGGAGTTAAAGTTACTGCAGAAGTATGTCCACATCATTTTGCCATGAGTACAGATGATATGGATAGTGCAGATGCAAATTATAAAATGAATCCTCCACTTAGAACAAGAGAGGATGTTGACGCACTTATAAAGGGACTTAGCGAAGATGTTATGGATGTGATTGCAACAGACCACGCACCACATAGTGCAGAGGAAAAAGCAAGAAGCATAACAGAAGCACCTTTTGGAATTGTAGGATTGGAAACAGCAGTACCATTAACAGTGACTCATTTGCTTAAGCCGGGATTTATCACACCTATGCAGATGGCTGAAAAGATGAGCTACAATCCGGCTAAAGTATTAGGAATAGATAAGGGCTCATTGGATGAAGGCAAGGTGGCAGATATTACAATTATCAATCCGGATGAAGAATACATTATTGATGTAAATGAATTTAAGTCCAAAGGAAGAAATACTCCATTTGGAGGAACAAAAGTATCAGGAAAAGTTAAATGGACAATTTTAGGTGGAAAGATTGTTAAGGAGCCTGAAGAAAAATAAATTAAAAGATAAGCAAATCAATATAAAACATAAAGGAGCAGAATAGAATGATTAACAAACTTGTAAAAAAGATTAAAGAAACAAATGCACCTGTAGTTGTAGGATTAGACCCAATGTTATCTTACATACCAAAGCACATTACAGATAAGGCATATGCTGAATTTGGAGAAACACTTGAGGGTGTGTCAGAAGCACTTTGGCAGTACAATAAAGGAATTATAGATGCAACATACGATTTAATTCCTGCAGTAAAACCACAGATTGCAATGTATGAACAGTTTGGAATCCCGGGATTGGTTGCATTTGACAAGACTGTAAAATATGCAAAGGAAAAAGATTTAGTTGTTATTGGAGATGTTAAAAGAGGAGACATCGGTTCAACTTCTGCCGCTTATGCAACAGGACATCTTGGAAAAGTTAAGGTTGGCAATAATACATATTCATTATTTGATGAAGATTTTGCTACAGTAAATCCTTATCTTGGAACAGATGGTATTAAGCCATTTGTAGATGTATGTAAAGAAGAAAAGAAAGGTTTATTCATTTTAGTTAAAACATCAAATCCATCAAGTGGAGAATTTCAGGATAGAATGATTGACGGAAGACCACTTTACGAATGGGTTGGTGAACAGGTTGCTAAATGGGGCGAAGATATAATGGGAGATGACTACAGTTATGTAGGAGCAGTTGTAGGAGCAACATATCCTGAAATGGGAAAAGTTCTTAGAAAGGTTATGCCAAAGAGTTACATTCTTGTACCGGGATATGGTGCACAGGGTGGAACAGCAGACGGATTAAAACCATACTTTAATGAAGACGGATTAGGAGCAATTGTAAATTCTTCAAGAGGTATAATTTGTGCATATAAGCAGGACAAATATGCTAAATTTGGAGAAGCAAATTATGCAGATGCTTCACGTCAGGCTGTTGTTGATATGATTGAAGATATTAATTCAATTTTCTAAAATAGCTTATAATTAAAAGAGTAGTGGAATTGTATAATGCAAAAATGCATACCGGATTTCTACGTGAAATAAAAACTCATAATAATTCTAGAGTGTATAATGCAAAAATGCATACCGGATTTCTACTCTCAAATTAAAATATACAAACACAATCTAAGAAAGGTGCTGTTTAGATGAAACATAAAGAAATCGCAAAAGTAATTTCACAGGAATCCATAGCAACAGGAGTTTACAGTATGTGGATTCAGACAAAAGATATTGCAGCCGAAGCTGTAGCAGGACAGTTTATATCTGTTTATTGTAAAGATGGAGCAAAGCTTTTACCTAGACCAATCAGTATTTGCGAAGTTAACAAAGAAGAAGGAACTTTAAGAATTGTATATAGAGTTGTAGGTGGAGGAACTACTGAAATGTCAGGATATGTATCAGGTGATGATATCGATATTTTAGGACCACTTGGAAATGGCTTTATGCAAAGAGAAGGCAAAAAAGCAATTCTTATTGGAGGCGGAATTGGTATACCTCCGATGGTTCAGTTAGGAAAAGAGTTAAAAAATATTGTAAAAGTTCAGACAGTTGCAGGATACAGAGATGAATTGTTTTTGACTGACGAACTTGAAAAAAATGGTGATGTTTATATTGCTACAGAAGATGGAAGCACAGGAACGAAAGGAACAGTTATAGATGCGATTAAAGCATGTGCTGTAACAGGCGATGTAATTTATGCGTGTGGACCAACACCAATGCTTAGAGCGATAAAAGAATATGCTTTGGCAAATGACATTGAGTGTCAGATTTCATTAGAAGAAAAGATGGCATGCGGAATTGGTGCATGTCTTGGATGTGTATGCAAGTCAAAAGAAAAAGACCATCATACAAATGTAAATAATAAACGAATTTGCAAAGACGGTCCCGTATTTTTAGCACAGGAGGTTGAATTATAATGAATACAAAGGTTAATATTGCAGGCGTTGAATTCAAAAATCCTGTTATGGAAGCATCAGGAACATTTGGTTCAGGAGCTGAATACAGCGAATTTGTAGATTTAAATAAATTAGGAGCAGTAGTTACGAAGGGTGTGGCCAATGTACCATGGCCGGGAAATCCTACACCTAGAATTGCAGAAACTTATGGTGGAATGCTAAATGCAATCGGTTTACAGAATCCGGGATTTGATTTATTTGCAAAAAGAGATATCCCATTTCTTAAACAGTTTGATACAAAGATTATTGTAAATGTGTGTGGCCATTCTACAGAAGAATATATTGATGTTGTAGAAAAGCTTGGAAACGAGCCTGTAGATATGCTGGAAATCAATATTTCATGTCCTAATGTAAAGGAAGGCGGAATAGCTTTTGGACAGGACCCTAAGGCAGTAGAAGCAATCACTAAAGAAGTTAAAAAAGTTGCAAAACAGCCAATTATCATGAAATTAAGTCCAAATGTAACAGACATAACTGTTATGGCAAAGGCAGCAGAAACAGGTGGTGCAGACGCATTATCACTTATTAATACAATTACAGGAATGAAGATAGATGTTGAACGTCAGACATTTGCTTTGGCAAATAAGACAGGTGGTCTTTCAGGCCCTGCAATAAAACCGGTAGCAGTTCGTATGGTATATCAGGTTGCAAATGCCGTAAATATTCCTATAATCGGAATGGGTGGAATTAAAGATGCAAATGATGCGATGGAGTTTATATTAGCCGGTGCAACAGCAGTTTCAATAGGAACAGCAAATTTTACAAATCCATTAGTAACAGAAGAAGTTGTTGCAGGAATTGAAGACTATATGAGAAGACACAATGTTGAAGATATCAATTCATTAATCGGATTAGTAAAATGATAGAGGAGGAAACAAAATGAACGAAGTTCATTTTTTATAAATGTTTCCGACGAATAGCCGCTGACCGAAGGGAAGGGGCAATACAGATTGGTAAAGGAGAAACAAAATGGAAGCGTACAAGCAGGAATTTATTGATTTTATGGTAGAAAGTGATGTTTTAAAATTTGGAGAATTCACATTAAAAAGTGGAAGAAAATCACCATTTTTTATGAATGCAGGTGGATATGTAACAGGTTCACAGCTTAAAAAGTTAGGAGAATATTATGCAAAGGCAATCCATGATACATATGGAGATGATTTTGACGTATTATTCGGACCGGCATATAAGGGAATTCCTATCAGTGTTGTAACAGCTATTGCATATAGCGAATTATATGGAAAAGATGTACGTTACTGTTCAGACCGTAAGGAAGAAAAAGACCATGGTGCTGACAAGGGAAGTTTTCTTGGAAGTAAGTTAAAAGATGGTGATAGAGTTGTCATGATTGAAGACGTAACAACATCAGGAAAATCAATGGAAGAAACAGTACCAAAGGTAAGAAATGCTGCTGATGTTGAAATCGTAGGATTAATGGTTTCATTAAATAGAATGGAAGTTGGAAAGGGTGGCGAAAAATGTGCCCTTGATGAAATTAAAGAATTATACGGATTTGATGCAAATGCAATAGTAACAATGGAAGAAGTTGTTGAACATTTGTATAATAAAGAATGCAATGGAAAAGTAGTAATTACAGATGAGATTAAGGCAGCGATTGACGAATACTATGACAAATATGGAGTAAAATAGTCGGGAGATTTTAAAGTAGTGACAAAGACTCAAAAAAGGATACGGCTTTGGGGTCGTATCCTGTTTATATTGTATTTATTATGTGCTTTGTATGTAATGTTTTTCTCTGAAAGTTTAGATAGAGAGCTGGTTAGTGATACATACAGATATAATTTAACATTATTTAAAGAAATTAAGCGCTTTTGGAATATGCGCTACACATATGGCTGGAATGTTACACTTATAAATCTGGTAGGAAATGTAGTATGTTTTCTGCCGTTTGGATTTTTGCTACCAACCATATCAAGAAAACCAATATTTAAAAATATAATAACAGTTACAATTTGGGCAATGCTGCTTAGTTTTGGAATAGAGACAGCACAGTTGCTGACAAAAGTAGGTGCTTTTGATGTTGATGACATTTTCCTTAATACATTAGGCGGATGTTTAGGATATATAATATTCAGATTAACAAAACTTCACAAACATGTTATGTAGGAGAAACAATGGCGAAAAGAAATAAAAAAGACAAAAAACAAAGAATAGCATTAAGCAGTTATACAAAGGGCGGAAGAATATCTTCGCTTATAGCACTTGAAGCTTTTATATTATTTGTTTTAACAGTTGCGTTATGCATAGTGCAGAATGGAAACGCAGGTATATATGTAGGAATTTTGGCATGGGCTATATTTGGACTTGCGCTTGCCGGATTTGTAATAGGTTTAAAAAGTTATCAGGAAGAAACAAAGTTTTTAAAATACACATATATAGGAACAATTTCTAATGCAGTAATTTGGATTGGAATTTTGTGCGTATTTTTAATATATGTATGATGCCAGGGTGAAATTGTGGGAGTGCGTAGCGCGAAACAATAAAAATGATTTAGTATTTTACTTAAAAAAAATGATTTAGTATTTTACTAAAAAATATAAGAAAGGATGCTTTGCACAGCAGTAATGGTAAGACAATGTCGGATAAAGAAAGATTTGAAAAGCAGATGGAATTTATCAGAGAAGTAGATAAATCAAAAGAAATTTTTAGACAATCATATGTGACAAGTGGAAGCAGACATGAAAATGATGCTGAGCATGCATGGCATCTGGCTATGATGGCAATGATAATGAATGAGTATGCAAATGAAAAAGTAGATTTGCTTAGAGTTATAGAGATGGTACTTGTACATGACCTTGTTGAAATAGATGCAGGCGATACATATGCATATGATAATAAGGGAAATGAAACAAAGCGAGAACGTGAATTAGCTGCCGCAGACAGAATTTTTAACATACTTCCAAATAATCAGGCAAAAATGATTAGAGGACTCTGGGATGAATTTGAAGCCGGAGAAACAAAAGAAGCAAAATTTGCAATAACATTAGACAAAACTCAGCCAATAATGTTAAATGATGCTACTGATGGAAGAGCGTGGATGGAGCACGGTGTAAATAAAGAACAGATTATGGCGAGAAACAAAAAAACACCGGATGGTTCCGTTAAAATATGGGAATATTTTGAAAATATAATTAATAAAAATGTAGAAAAAGGCAGAATTAAAGAATAGCCTTTAGGAGTAAGTCTATGATTAAAGAAAGATATGATATTGCTATAGAAAGAATAAAAGAAATAATTACTGAAGATACAGTAGAAGAAAAATTTCTACCTTATTTTATTGCATCAGCACAGTTTATACTTAAAATAGATAATTTACTTGGGCTAATAGAAAGCAAAAAGATTGAAGAGTTGACTTTAGAACAGTTGACAGCTCTTAATAAAGATTTATATGAAGATGAAACAGAAATTGTATATGAAAAATGTTTTGCAAATCCTAAATTTGCAGTAGAAAAATTAGGAGAAGAATACGGACAGTTATTATGTTATGTATTTACGACAAACAGAAATATGATTTCTAATGCATTTCAGGGCAAATTAGAAGAAATAACATTGAGAATGGAATTGTTTATAGAAATATATAATCAATTTGAAGATAGAGAAAATCTTACAAAAAAATCAATTCATGATATGATTTATTCTTTTGAAAAAGATAATTCAGAAATTTTTATGACTAACAGAATAGATGAAATAATAAATCCTGAAAATGATTTTGCAGTTAAGATTGTAATGGAAAGTGATTTAGAAGATTTAAGATATTTATACAAATATGGTGAAAGTATTAGTGAAAACGAAATAGAAACAGCAAAATTTTTAAATACACTTTCACAGGAAAAAATAGATAAAATTGCAAGTGTTTATACGGAAGGATACAGACTTGGATTTATAAACACAGGAAAAGATTTATCTATTAAAAGTGCAGTAGATATAAGATATTATATTGGATTTGAAAGAATAATCCGTGCAGCCATAAAGCAGTTTGAAAATATGGGATTAAAACCGGTTATTTATAAAGGAGGATATGAATCTACCAAGATAAATAAACAGTATTGGTTTGACCATAAGTTTGATGATGCATTATTCTTTGACAAAGGTTATGTACAAAGAAAGTTAGAGGTTGCAACTACAGCATTTGAAAATAGAAAGAAAACAGCAGCACTTATGGCAGGACCGGCGGTTATAGAAGTATTTGGAGAAAATCCATTTGAGCCGGAAAATAAAAAAGAAGCTTTACAGTTAAACAAGGAGCAACAGAAATTAAAAGTTGAATATGCAAGAGAATATACTCAGATAGTTCAAAAATATATTAAGGGCGATGAGAGAAGCTTTACGATTATTGCGTTTCCACTTCCTGAAATTGGAATGGATTATGAAGAATTATTCGAAGAGACAGTTAAAATTAACTGTTTAGATCAGGATAAATATCGCAAGGTACAGCAGAGTATAATAGATGCCCTTGATAAGGCAGATTTCGTAAGGGTCGAAGGAAAAGGAAGCAATAAGACATACATTACGGTTAATATGCATGAATTGAAAAATCCTGAAAAAGAAACTAATTTTGAAAACTGTCTGGCAGATGTAAACATTCCATTAGGAGAAGTGTTTACTTCGCCAAAACTTACAGGAACTAACGGAGTGTTACATGTGAGTCAGGTATATTTAAATGAATTAAAATACAATGATTTGGAAATTACATTTGAAAATGGATGCATAAAAGACTATACATGTAATAATTTCGATACTGAAGAAGAAAATAAAAAGTATATAAAAGAAAATGTTATGTTTAATCATGACACTTTACCTATAGGGGAATTTGCCATAGGAACAAATACAACAGCTTATGTTATGGCAAATAAATACGATATAGTATATAAACTTCCAATTTTAATAGTGGAAAAAATGGGACCTCATTTTGCAGTAGGTGATACATGTTACAGTTGGGAAGAAGATGTTAAGACATTTAATCCTGATGGAAAAGAAATTGTAGCAAAGGAAAATGAAATCTCAGCTTTAAGAAATGAAGATTTGTCAAAAGCATATTTCAGTTGCCATACAGATATAACGATACCTTATGATGAACTTGGAGAAATTACAGCCGTAACTAAAAATGGTGAAGAAATTGTCATTATAAAGGATGGAAGATTTGTTCTTCCGGGAACAGAACTTTTAAATGAAGCTTTTGATAAATAAAATAAACATAAAAATGTAAATAAATGTAATAAAATTGTTAATTTAGTACCCCATTTATTGACGTAATAAGTCTTAACAGTTACAATGTAAGTGTTTTTATGATTTAAGAAGCCAGGGGAGGATTGTGTGAGTGCGTAGCACGGAACAATCCGTAGGCATCAAAGTTTAATGCAATACTATAAGAAATTATGAAGGAGAAGAGCAATGGCAAAAGTAGCAATTGTAATGGGCAGCGATTCAGATCTGCCGGTAATGAGCAAAGCAGCAGATTTTCTTGAAGAGATAGGAATTGATTATGAAATGACAATCATCTCAGCACACAGAGAGCCGGACATCTTTTTTGAATGGGCTAAGGGCGCAGAAGAAAGAGGAGTAAAAGTTATTATTGCAGGAGCTGGTAAGGCAGCTCATCTTCCGGGCATGTGCGCAGCTTTATTCCCTATGCCGGTAATAGGTATACCAATGAAAACATCAGATTTAGGCGGAGTAGATTCATTATACTCAATCGTTCAGATGCCATCAGGTATTCCGGTTGCAACAGTTGCTATTAATGGTGGACAGAATGCAGGTATTCTTGCAGCAAAGATTCTTGCAACATCTGATGCACAGTTGCTTGAAAAGTTAAAAGCATATACAGAAAAAATGAAAAAAGACGTTGTAGCAAAAGATACAAAGTTGAAAAAAGTAGGATATAAAAACTACTAAAATTATATTAAAAAACGTAACGGTATTATATTTTCATATAATCGGTACTAAATTATAATATGAAAAATAAAAAACATATTTATTATAATTTGTTTTTGCATTATATGATTAAAAATGATTTAAGAAACCATTTGAAAGTAAGAGGAGAAAAGAATTATGGATTACAAGAAGGCAGGCGTTGATATCGAAGCAGGTTACAAGTCAGTTGAACTTATGAAAGAGCATGTAAAAGGAACTATGAGACCAGAAGTTTTAGGAGGTCTTGGAGGATTTGCCGGAGCTTTCAGTTTAGATTCTATTAAGAAAATGGAAGATCCTGTTTTATTATCAGGAACTGATGGATGTGGAACAAAAGTACAGTTAGCTTATATTATGGACAAACATGATACAATCGGTATTGACTGTGTTGCAATGTGTGTAAATGATATTGCATGTTCAGGTGGAGAACCACTTTTCTTCCTTGATTATATCGCATGTGGAAAGAACTATCCTGAAAAGATTGCTACAATCGTAAGTGGTGTTGCAGAAGGATGTAAGCAGTCAGGAGCAGCATTAGTTGGTGGTGAAACAGCAGAACATCCGGGACTTATGCCTGAAAATGAATATGATTTAGCAGGATTTGCAGTAGGTGTAGTAGATAAAAAAGATTTAATTACAGGAGAAAATATTAAGCCGGGAGATGCATTAATTGGTATTGCGTCATCAGGTGTACATAGTAACGGATTTTCTTTAGTAAGAAAAGTATTTGAAATGTCAGAAGAATCACTTAATACATATTATGATGAATTAGGAAAGACATTAGGAGAAGCTTTACTTGCTCCGACAAGAATTTATGTTAAAGCATTAAAGAATGTTAAAGATGCAGGAGTAACAATTAAGGGATGCAGCCATATTACAGGTGGTGGATTCTATGAAAATATTCCAAGAATGCTTCCTGATGGAGTAAAGGCAGTTGTAAAGAAAGACAGCTATGAAGTACCTGCAATTTTTAAACTCCTTGCTAAGACAGGAGATATTGCAGAAGAAATGATGTATAACACATACAATATGGGTATTGGTATGGTATTAGCAGTTGATTCTGCAGATGTAGAAAAGACAATGAAAGCATTAGAAGCTGCCGGAGAAACATGTTATGAAATCGGAAAGATTGAGGCAGGAGAAAAAGGAGCAGAATTATGCTAAGAGTTGGGGTTTTAGTTTCAGGTGGAGGAACGAATCTTCAGGCAATCATTGACGGAATTAAGAATAAAGTAATTACAAATACAGAAATTGAAGTGGTAATAAGCAACAAGAAGGATGCATATGCACTTGTAAGAGCAAAAGAAAATGGAATTAATGCAGAATGTATTTCACCTAAAGATTTTGACGAAAGAAAAGATTTTAATCAGGCATTAATTGATACTTTAGATAAGTATAAAGTAGACTTAATTGTTCTCGCAGGATTTTTGGTTGTATTACCTCCTGAAATGATTTCAAAATACAGAAATAAAATTATAAATATACATCCATCTCTTATTCCATCATTCTGTGGAAATGGATTTTATGGATTAAAGGTTCATGAAAAAGCATTAGAAAGAGGTGTTAAGGTAACAGGAGCTACAGTTCATTTTGTAGATGAAGGAACAGATACAGGCCCTATAATTTATCAGAAGGCGGTAGACATTTTACCTGGAGATACACCTGAAGTACTTCAGAAAAGAGTTATGGAACAGGCTGAATGGAAGATTATGCCACAGGCAATTAATGATATTGCTAATGGAAAAATCAAAGTTGTAGACAATAAAGTAATATATCAGTAGACAATATAAGGAGAAGACAATGAAAGTATTAATTGTTGGAAGCGGTGGAAGAGAACATGCCATTGCAAATGCAGTAGCAAAGAGTTCAAAAGTTGATAAGATTTATTGTGCGCCCGGAAACGCAGGAATTGCAGAATATGCAGAATGTGTAAATATCGGTGCAATGGAATTTGATAAGTTAGTTTCATTTGCAAAAGAAAAAGAAATTGACCTAACTGTAATTGGTATGGATGATCCGTTAGTAGGCGGTGTTGTAGATGTTTTTGAAGCAGAAGGTTTAAGAGTATTTGGACCAAATAAGGCAGCAGCTATTTTAGAGGGATCAAAAGCGTTTTCTAAAGACTTAATGAAGAAATACAATATTCCAACAGCAGGATATGAAAATTTTGATTCTCCTGAAAAAGCATTAGAATATTTGGAAACTTCAAAATATCCAATTGTATTAAAGGCAGATGGACTTGCTTTAGGAAAAGGTGTATTAATTTGCAATACAAAAGAAGAAGCAATTGAAGGCGTAAAGAGCATAATGCTTGATAAGAAATTTGGTTCAGCCGGAAATACAATGGTTGTAGAGGAATTTATGACAGGAAGAGAAGTTTCTGTTTTATCTTTTGTTGACGGAAATACAATAAAGATAATGACAAGTGCTCAGGACCATAAGCGTGCAGGAGATGGTGACACAGGTCTTAACACAGGAGGAATGGGAACATTTTCACCAAGTCCATTCTATACAAAAGAAGTTGATGAATTCTGTAAGAAATACATTTATCAGGCTACTGTTGACGCTATGAAAACTGAAGGAAGAACATTTAAGGGAATTATTTTCTTTGGATTAATGATTACAGAAGACGGACCAAAGGTATTAGAGTATAATGCAAGATTTGGTGACCCGGAAGCACAGGTAGTTCTTCCAAGAATGAAAAATGACATAATTGATGTATTTGAAGCGTGTATCGACGGAACGCTTGATAAGATTGATTTACAGTTTGAAGATAATGCAGCTGTATGTGTAGTTCTTGCAAGTGACGGATACCCTGTAAGCTATGAAAAGGGATTTGAAATAAAAGGATTAGATACATTTAAGGATAAAGATGGATATTATGTATTCCATGCAGGAACAAAGTTTGATGACAATGGAAAGATTGTAACAAACGGAGGACGTGTATTAGGCGTAACTGCAAAGGGAAAAGATTTAAAAGAAGCCAGAGCAAATGCATATAAGGCAACAGAGTGGATAGATTTCGATAATAAGTATATGAGACATGATATTGGAAAGGCTATCGACGAAGCTTAAAAGTAAGGGAAAGAGATGAAAAAAATATGTGAGAAAGGAAAATTGCAAATCATATAAGCCTTTGATTTGCACCTTTTAAACACAAGATGTTTGTGATTAAAGGAATGGGTACAAATAATGAGAAAAAGTAAATCATTATTATTAAGTTTAATTGTGGCTGCAGGATTGACAACATTAATGGGAGCAAATGTTTTTGCAGATTCTTCTTTAAAAGAATTGACAGTTAATGGGAAAACAGATTCAGGTGACAGTACGGTAGTAAATTTAAGTCCTTCATTTTCAGAAGATGTAACTGATTATGAAGCTACAGTAAAAAACAGCGTGAAAAAATTAGACGTTAAAGCCGTTGCAAATGAAAGTTCAGCAAATGTAAAAGTCTCATGGGACACATTAGATGAAGGCGACAATAAGACATATGTTGAAGTAACAGATTCAAATGGCCAGAAAACTACATACACAATTAAAACAAAGAGACTTACTACAGATGAGGAAGAAACCTATAAAGAAGATACCAATACTAAAAAAGATAGCGGTATTAAGGTCACTGTAAACAAAACAGAATTGACCATTTCTTCAAAAATTAAAAAAAGTGATATTCCTGAAGGATTTGAAGAAAGTACATTTACATATAATAAAAAAGAAGTGCCTTGTATTGTAGGCAAAGTTAAACAACTCACAGCAGTCTATATGACAAATGAGGAAGAAGGCATAGCAGGATTTTATATTTATAATGAAAAGAAGGACACTTTTTATCCGATGAGAAACATTCTTATTAAGAGTAGAATGTACACTGTAGTAAGACCGGAAAAAAGAGATTCATGCCTTAAGAATTATACAAAAAAAAGAATAACAATTTATGACCAGGAAGTTAGTGCATGGGAACTTGATTCAGAAGAAAAATTGTATCTTGTATATGCAATGAACTGGGATGGAGATATAAATCTTTATTGTTATGATGATCAGGAAAAAGTATTTCAGAGATACATAGCTACAAATGATGTTAATACACAGCTTGAGGCAGCAAATACTGCATACGGAAAATTACAGGATAAGTATAATAGCATTGTTGACAGATATAATATCTTAGTGAAAGCAATTGCAGGATTAATTATTTTAATCGTTATTCTTATATTTGCAGTTTTAAATCTTATATTGTCAAATAAGACAAAAAAAGTAAAAAAATTAAAAGACGAAGAAATTAATAATTTTGGAATCAATGTAGAAGGTCAGAATGATGATGTTAAATCAGATGATTCTGAAAACGAAGAAAATCCTGAGACTACAGATAGTGATGATACTACAGAAGAAACTCATGAAAAGACAGAAGAAGATGAAATAGAAGAAGCTATTTCAGAAGTAAATGAGGATTTAAAATTAGCTGTGGCAATGGAAACAGGTATATTTGACGATACAGATGAACAGAATGAAGATAATGATGCTGATAATGGAATCAATATCTTAGAAGAAACAAATGAAATCGAAGAAAATGAAAATAGTATTCTGATGGAGAATGAAAAAGACATTCAGACAGAGAGTGATAAGAAAGACAGCACAGTAAAATTAGATGATGATGATGATGATTTTGTTTTCGTAGATTAATAACAAAATAACAAGGATCCGGAGTGTTGCAAGATGTAGCTTTCGGGTCCTTTCTGACATATAATAAAAGTATTTTTTTAATAATCACAGTTTTATTAAATTATTAAAATAATGATAATAAAGATATTTGCAAATAAATCACAAATGTCTGATACAATAAATACAGAATAGGAGGGAAAGCAATGGAGGACAAAAAATATACAAAACAGACTTTACAGGCTTTAGAATATGCAAAAGATATTGCTGTATATTTTGAGGCTGATTATATAGAAACAGAGCATCTTCTAGGTGGGCTTGCAAAGGTTACTGACGGTGTCGCTGCGAATATATTATACAATTATGAACTTGAAGCTCACGATATAATCAGGGCAATAGGCGAAGACATTACAGAGCAGGATATTTTAAAAACGAAGAGAAGAATTTCAAGAAATAATTTAAAATTTACATCCCGAAGTCAGGGAGTTTTAGATAGAGCAAAACTTGAAGCAGGAAGAATGGGAGTAAATGAGGTTGGAACAGAGCATATTCTATTGGCAATAATTGCCGACCCTGAATGTCAGGCAAATAGAATGCTAACAAGTTTTGGACTTAGTTTGAAAAATTTGTGCATAGATATTTTAAAACTTACAGATAGAGACCCTAATGAATTTAGAGCATATGTTAAGCAGGGAAGAAAAGAGCCGGTTAGAAGGTCAGATGTGCCTACATTAGAACAGTTTGGACGAGATTTAACAAGAGATGCACATGAAAAGAGATTAGACCCTGTAGTAGGAAGAGAAACAGAAATCCAGAGAGTTATACAGGTTTTAAGTAGAAGAACAAAGAACAACCCATGTCTTATAGGTGAACCGGGTGTAGGTAAGACAGCAATTATAGAAGCAATTGCACAGAGAATTGAAGCAGGTGAAGTCCCTGAAACAATGCTCGATAAGAGAATATTTATTCTTGATTTGACAAGCACGGTTGCCGGTTCAAAATACAGAGGCGAATTTGAAGAAAGAATTAAAAGAATAATAAATGAAGTTCAGGCAGCAGGCAATATTATTCTTTTTATTGATGAAATTCATACAATCATAGGAGCAGGAAGTGCAGAAGGCTCTATGGATGCTTCAAATATATTAAAGCCATCACTTGCAAGAGGCCAGATACAAATAATTGGAGCAACAACAATAAATGAATACAGAAAAAATATCGAAAAGGATGCAGCATTAGAAAGAAGATTTCAGCCAATAATGGTGGATGAACCATCAGTAGAAGATACAATTACAATTTTAAATGGTTTAAAAGATACTTATGAAAAATATCATAATGTTGTTATTTCAGAAGAAGGAATTGATGCTGCAGCAAAATTATCTGAAAGATATATTAATGACAGATACCTTCCTGACAAGGCAATTGATTTAATTGATGAAGCATGTGCAAAGGCAAGACTTAAAGGAACACCAAAAACAAAAGCAGTTATTAATGCTGAAAACAATGTAGAACTTTACACAAATATGTTGGAAGACTCCATAAAGAAGGGTGACTTTAAGACGGGAAGCGAAGCTAAGATTAATTTAGACAAGGCAATGACTAAGTTAGATAAGGTTACTGAAAAATGGAACACAAATAAATATGAAAATAAACCTGTAATAGGTGAAAGTGAAATAGCGGAAGTTGTTTCAATGTGGACCAGAATTCCGGTAAGTAAGTTAACAAAAGATGAGTCAAAGCGCTTAATTAAATTAGAGGAAGTACTTCATAAGAGAGTAGTAGGTCAGGATGAAGCAGTAAAAGCTGTAGCTAAGGCTGTACGAAGAGGAAGAGTAGGTTTGAAAGATCCAAACAGACCTATTGGTTCATTCCTATTTTTAGGACCTACAGGTGTAGGTAAAACTGAATTATCAAAAGCTCTTGCAGAATCTGTATTTGGTTCTGAAGAAGCAATTATCAGGGTAGATATGTCTGAGTATATGGAAAAGCATAGCGTTTCTAAAATGGTAGGCTCACCTCCGGGATATGTAGGATATGATGAAGGTGGACAATTAAGCGAAAAGGTGAGAAGAAATCCATATTCAGTTATACTATTTGATGAAATTGAAAAAGCACATCCGGATGTATTTAACATATTACTTCAGGTACTTGATGATGGTCACATTACTGATTCTAAAGGAAGAAAAGTAAGCTTTAAAAATACAATTTTGATTATGACAAGTAATGCCGGTGCTTCAAGAATTATGGAACCTAAAAAATTAGGATTCAATTCAGAAGAAAATGAAAAACAGGATTATGAAAAAATGAAAGCAAATGTCATGGAAGATGTTAAACGAATTTTCAGACCTGAATTCATAAACAGAATTGATGATATTATTGTGTTCCACAGTCTTGGAAAGAATGAAGTAGGAAAGATTGTAAACATCATGCTTAACCAGTTTAAACACAGAGTAAAAGAGCAGATGGATATAGATATCAGATTTGCAGATTCTGCCAAAAAGTATATAACACAGGAAGGTTATGACAAGAAATATGGGGCAAGACCACTCAGAAGAATGATTCAAAATAAAATTGAAGATACATTGTCAGATGAAATATTAAATGGAAATGTTACAAATGGTGACAGCATAACTATTTCTGTTAGAAATAAAGAGGTTATTATTCTAAAGAAATAATTGAACGAATAGTGATAAATTTGTAATAAAAATTTAATAAATTATATACGACTTTTGGAAGAAAAAAACGGACAAGTATGTTATAATGAAAAAAACACTAGGACGCCTGACGGAATTAACGGGCGAAAATAACAGGAGGATAAGATGGCAGTAGTAAGCGAATTGATTAGAAAAGAAAGCGATGGTTCTATTAGCTTTGGTGATTATACATTAGATAAGAAGACAAAGCTTGCAGATTTTGAAGTTGCAGGTGATATGTACAAAGTAAAGACTTTCAATGAGATTACTAAATTAGAAAGAAACGGAATGTTTGTATATGAATCAACACCGGGAACAGCAGTAAATGCATTCAAAGCAACAGCTGATGAAGTAAGTTTCTTTGTTGAAGGATTAGGACAGACTCAGATAACACTTGAATTAACAGCAGAAAAAGAATATGAAGTTTTCATCAGCAACAGAGCAGTAGGAAAAATGAAAACTAATTTAGGCGGTAAGCTTACAATTAGTGTAGATGCTGATAAAGAAGCTGTAACACACGTAAAAGTTGTAGCAATTTAATAATCAATAAGCACAATAATAAAATAAAAATAAACTAAAAAAGTGTCAAACCACATGGCACTTTTTTTGTTATACGCAATGAGCCAAATACTATCTGCTTTTTGCTTGCAAAAAAAGCAGATAGTATTTGGCGAATGCATAATCACTGAGAAGAAGC